>VGCQ01000301.1 GCA_016870055.1 Alphaproteobacteria bacterium
GTCCAGGCGGGGCGAGTCTGATCTGCCTGGTGGAAGCGGTCACGAACGATCGAATCGAAGCACGGCGAGTCACCACGCAGTGCCATGAAACCTTCGATCTGAATACGGGGCTCGTATGGGATAGTCGTGAAGCGAAATGCGCAATCGACTCGATCGCACCGCTGCCGGTGGCCATCCACAACGTTCTCCTAGGACTCGACCGCAAGATGCGGCTGCGCTTCGACAAGCTGAGCCGAGAGGAGAAGGACGCTCTGCTCTTCGTGGCAGACTTCTATCCTGCCAACCCGCTGTGACGGCAGACGACTGGCGGCGACATCAAGTGTCGTGCGCCACGGTCGGCGCTTACGACAACGCCCCGCAAGCCCGCTGGATGCGCCGACCAGCCTCTTCCAAGAGATCGGTCGCCGTAGCGTAGGAGATGCGGAAGGCCGGGCCCTGGCCGAAGGCCGAGCCCTGCACGACCGACAGGCCCTCGGCTTCGAGCAGGTAGTTCACGAAGTCGGTGTCGTTCTCGATCACCTTGCCGTCCGGTGTCCGCTTGCCGATCGTGCCGGCGCACGACGGGTAGACGTAGAAGGCGCCTTCCGGCCGTGGGCACTTCAAGCCCTTGGCTTGGTTCAGCATCGACACGATGCGGTCACGGCGCTGCTTGAAGACGGCGACGGCCTTGGGGATGAAGTCGGTCGGCCCGTTCAGCGCCGCCACCGATGCCGCCTGGCTGATCGAGCTGGCGTTCGACGTGCTCTGCGACTGCACGGTGATCATGGCGTCGATCAGCTTCTGCGGTCCTGCGGCGTAGCCGATGCGCCAGCCCGTCATGTTGTAGGCCTTCGACACGCCGTTCATGGTGAGCGTGCGGTCATAGAGCTTGGGCTCGATCTCGGCCGGCGTCGCGAACACGAAGTCGTCGTAGACCAGCTTCTCGTACATGTCGTCGGTCAGCACATGGACGTTCGGATGGCGCAGCAGAACATCGCAAAGCGCGCGCAGGTCGGCGCGCGTGTAGGCAGCGCCCGTCGGATTGCTGGGCGAGTTCAGGATCAGCCACTTGGTCTTGGGCGTGATGGCGCGCTCGAGATCCTCGGGTCGGAGCTTGAAGCCGCTCGGCTCGGGGCACTGCACGACGACCGGCGTGCCGTCGCCGAACAGCACCATCTCGGGATAGGACACCCAGTAGGGTGCCGGGATGATCACCTCGTCGCCGGGGTTGAGCGTGGCCAGCATGGCGTTGAAGATGATCTGCTTGCCGCCCGACGTGACGACGGTCTGCGACGGCTTGTAGTCGAGCCCATGGTCGCGCTTCATCTTGGCGCAGATCGCCTGGCGCAGCGCCGGCGTGCCTGCCACGGCGGTGTACTTGGTGTCGTTGTCGCGGATCGCCTTGATCGCCGCCTCTTTGATGTGGTCGGGCGTCGGAAAATCGGGCTCGCCGGCCGCCAGGCCGATCACGTCCTTGCCGGCCGCTTTCATCTCCAGGAACTTGCCCTGTGCGGCATTGGTCGGAGACGGCTTGATGCGGCTGAGACGGTCGGCAATGAAAGCCATGGCGGCGGCGCCTCCTCGGGGCGTTGAAAAGCGCGCGGAACGTACTTGTGCCATGTTGCTTTCGCAAGGCGGGGCAACGGTGTGCCGCTGCGTCGAGGGCTATTTCTCGTAAATGCATACCGTAACCGGACTAAGGGCCGGGAAGCCGCCATTTCGTTCTGCGTCGGCCGCGCGACGCGAAGTTCCTGTGTCCGCCGAATCGCCATATACAGAGACCCACGAGTTCGAGTCGACTGCGGGATGCGAGGGAGGAGCAGCGTGAAGCAGGTCTTGATCGACCGCTATGGAACACCCTGGGAGGTCGCGCGCTGCGCCGAGATGGCCGATGTCGGCGCGCCAGCGGCCGACGAGGTCGTGTTCGACGTGCTGGCCTTTCCCATCAACCCGGCCGACATGTGGTTCTGCCGCGGCAGCTATCGGCTGAAGCCGCCGCTGCCGGCGACACCGGGGGCGGAATGCGTCGGCCGCGTCACGGCGGTCGGCGCGGCGGTGAGCCACGTCAAGACCGGCGATCTCGTGATCAACCTGCAGCGCGAGAACTGGGCGCAGCGCCGCAAGGTCAAAGGCGACGACGCCATTCCGTTGCCGGCCGGCATCGACCTCAGGCAGGCGGCGATGGTGCGCATCAACCCGCCGACCGCCTTGCTCATGCTGTCGGACTTCGTCGATCTCGAGGCGGGCGACTGGGTGATCCAGAACGTGGCGAACTCCGCAGTCGGCCGCCTGTTGATCGTGCTCGCCAAGCAGCGCGGTCTACGCACGGTGAATGTCGTGCGCCGGCCGGAACTGGCCGCTGATCTGAAAGCGCTCGGTGCCGACGTCGTCGTGGTCGATGGCGACGACCTGGCGCGGCGGGTCGGCGAGGCGACCGGCGATGCGCAGGTCCGGCTCGGCATCGAGGCGGTCGGCGGCGCTGCCACCGGGCGCCTGGTCGAGTGCGTGTCGACCGACGGTACGGTGGTGCACTACGGCTCGATGAGCGGCGAGGATCCCATGGCCGGCCGCAGCAACTTCATCTATCGCGGCGTCAAGCTCACCGGCTTCATGCTCGGGCGCTTCCTTGCCCGGCGCAGCCCGGGACAGATTCGAGATATCTATGCCGAGCTTGCCCGGCAGGTCATGGCAGGCACGTTGTCGGCGCCGGTCGACTCGGTCTATCCGATCGAGAGAATCAAGGACGCGCTGATGCATGCCGACAAGGGCGGCCGCAACGGCAAGATCCTGGTCAGCCCCAACGGCGCCATTTGAAAGCGGAGGACAGGCAATGAGCTCGGAAGTCTCGGCAGTCGAGAAGGTGCTGCAGAACTATTTCGACGGTCTCTACGAGGGCGACACCAAGAAGCTGGGCGAGGTCTTCCACGCCGCTTCGCACCTCTACGCTGCCGGCGGCGACGGCAAGGCGACCGATTGGCCACGCGCCGAATGGTTCAAGATGGTCGACAGCCGACCGTCGGGCAAAGCCAAGGGCAGCGCCCGGGTCGACCGCATCGTGTCGATCGATTTCTCCGGCCCGACCACGGCGATCGCCAAGGTCGAGTGCCAGCTGCCGCCGCGTTACTTCACCGACTATCTGACCTTGCTCAAGGTCGACGGCCGCTGGCAGGTCATCTCCAAGACCTTCCACACCGTAACGAGGGAAGGCTGATCGCACTGCCGCCGTCTAGTTCTTGGCGTCGGCGGCGACCTGAACCTTGATCATCTTGTCGGCCGGGGCGGGGACGGAACCGGACTGGCCCTGGCCGCGTTTGATCTTGTCGACGAACTCCATGCCCGACACGACCTTGCCCCACACGGTGTACTGGCCGTCGAGGAAGTTCGAATCCTTGAACACGATGAAGAACTGACTGCGCGCGCTGTTGGGATCGTTGGTCCGCGCCATCGACACCGCGCCGCGGGCATGCGGCTCCTTGGAGAACTCGGCCTTGAGCGTTTCGCCCATGCCACCCGAGCCAGTGCCGGTCGGGTCGCCGGTCTGCGCCATGAAGCCCTCGATCACGCGATGGAAGACGACGCCGTCATATTTGCCCTCGCGCGCCAGCTTCTTGATCTGAGCGACGTGGTTGGGCGCCAGGTCGGGACGCATCTGGATGACGACCCGGCCGTCCTTGAGGTCGATATACAGCGTGTTTTCCTTGTCCATGGCGGCGGTCGCTCCTGCGAACATGAATGAGATGGCGATGATCAGCGGCGTTAGCCCAAGACGGAACACGGTAACCCTCCCACTGAACCTTGCCGGGCGCGGCCGGCGCGCGACCATACTGGCCGGTCGGGGAAAGACAAGCGGCGGCGACTAAGCACTGCGACCGGCCGCCACATACCGGCTGGGGGCGAAAACCCGTTACGTCACAGGCCTATATCTGGTACTAACCGCTTTGAATTGCGGGGGATTTTGCGGGTCGGAACCGCCCGACGAGGGCGGCCTGCTGAAGGGACGATTGCATGAGCGGCACGCGTGTTTTGAGCATTCTCGGGATCGTCGTGATCGCGACGCTGGGCGCTGCGGGAATGGCCGCCGCCCAACCGATCGTCGGTGTGCCGCATGAATGGCAGGTCGGGTTCCCGGCCTCCTACACGCCAGTGATGGATCGCGTGGAATCGCTGCACGACATCCTGCTGGTGATCATTACGCTGATCTCGCTGTTCGTGCTGGTGCTGCTGGTCTACGCGGTCTGGCGGTTCCACGCTGCACGCAACACGACGCCTTCGACGACCACGCACCACACGGCGCTGGAGATCGCCTGGACGGTGATCCCGATCCTGATCCTGGTCGGCATCGCCATCCCGTCGTTTCGACTGCTGTACTACAGCGACAAGGCGGTCGCTGCGGCGTTCACGATCAAAGTCACCGGCCTTCAGTGGTACTGGACCTACAACTATCCCGACCACGGCGATTTCGCGGTCGAGAGCCGCATGTTGCCCGAGGCCGAGCGGCTGAAGCAGAAGCCGACCATGCCGCGCATGCTGGCGGTCGACGAGGAGATGGTCATCCCCAAAGGCACCACGATCCGCGTTGTCGGCACGGCGTCGGGCTTGTCCATGCATGGCTGGACCGTGCCGGGCTTCGGCATCAAGAAGACGGTCATCCCGGGCCGCCTCAACGAGGGTTGGATCAACGTCCGCAACGAGGGCTACTACTTCGGGCAGTGCTCGCAGATTTGTGGTGACAACCACAGCTACATGCCGATCGCCGTCCGCGTGGTTTCGAAGGACGTTTTCGACAAATGGGTGGAGCAGAAGAAGAAGTCGGCGGGGCTGATGCCAGCGACCGACGTCGCCTCCGCTCCCACCAACCGCTAAGCGCATCGCCGCAGGAGAACGAACATGGCCACCGCGCACGGCGCCGCCCACGACCACCACGCCCACGGGCACGACGATCATCATACGCCGACCGGCATCAAGCGTTGGCTGTACAGCACCAATCACAAGGACATCGGCACGATGTACCTTGTATTGTCGATCGGCGCCGCCCTGATCGGGGCCGCCTTCTCGGTGCTGATGCGGCTCGAGCTGTTGCAGCCGGGCGTCCAGTACTTCCAGGGCGCCGACGGTACGCCGAACGGTCACTTGTGGAACACGGTCGTGACGGCGCACGGCCTGATCATGGTGTTCTTCGTGGTCATGCCGGCGTTGATCGGTGGTTTCGGCAATTGGTTCGTGCCGTTGATGATCGGCGCGCCCGACATGGCGTTCCCGCGCATGAACAACATCAGCTTCTGGCTGCTGCCGCCGGCCTTCATCTTGCTCCTGATGTCGGCCCTGATCGGCGGCGGTGTCGGCACCGGCTGGACGATCTATCCGCCGCTCACCGTGCAGCAGGGCGCCGGCATGGATCTCGCGATCTTCTCGCTGCACATCGCCGGCGCCTCTTCGATCTTGGGCGCCATCAACTTCATCACTACGATCTTCAACATGCGCGCACCGGGCATGACCCTGCATCGCATGCCGCTGTTCGCCTGGTCGATCCTGGTGACGGCCTTTCTGCTGTTGCTCGCCTTGCCGGTGCTGGCCGGCGCCATCACCATGCTGCTGACCGACCGCAACTTCGGCACGCATTTCTTCGATGCGGCCGGCGGCGGGGACCCGACCTTGTTCTTGCACCTCTTCTGGTTCTTCGGCCACCCCGAGGTGTACATCATGATCCTGCCGGCCTTCGGCATCGTCAGCCACATCATCGCGACCTTCTCCAAGAAGCCGGTGTTCGGCTATCTCGGAATGGCCTACGCCATGGTGGCGATCGGCGTCGTCGGCTTCGTCGTGTGGGCGCACCACATGTACACGGTCGGCATGGATGTCGACACGCGCGCCTATTTTGTCGCCGCCACGATGGTGATCGCCGTGCCGACCGGCGTGAAGATCTTCTCCTGGATCGCCACCATGTGGGGTGGCTCGATCAGGCTCGAAATACCCATGCTGTGGGCGATCGGCTTCATCTTTCTGTTCACGGTGGGCGGCGTCACCGGCGTCGTGCTGGCCAACGCCGGCGTCGACTATTCGT
>VGCQ01000302.1 GCA_016870055.1 Alphaproteobacteria bacterium
ATCGACGCCCTTTGGAAAGCCATCGGAGACATCTGCGCCCTGTATTCCGAGCAGGAGTGCTGGAACTATCTCAAAGAGGCCGGATATGCTCCCGATTAAGCGCTCGATGCTCTAGTGCACGACCTCGAACAAGCCCGCCGCGCCCATGCCGCCGCCGATGCACATGGTGACGACGACGTTCTTGGCCTTGCGGCGACGGCCCTCGATCAGGATGTGGCCGGTGCAGCGCGCGCCGGTCATGCCGAACGGATGGCCGATCGAGATCGAGCCGCCGTTGACGTTGAGCTTCTCGTTGGGGATGCCGAGCTTGTCGCGGCAGTACAGCACCTGCACGGCGAAGGCTTCGTTCAGCTCCCACAGATCGATGTCGTCCACCTTGAGTCCGAAGCGCTTCAAGAGCTTGGGCACGGCATAGACCGGGCCGATGCCCATCTCGTCGGGCTCGCAGCCGGCCACCACCAGGCCCTTGTAAATGCCGAGCGGCTTCAGGCCGCGCTTGGCGGCCTCGGCGTCGCTCATGACCACGGCGGCCGAAGCGCCGTCGGAGAGCTGGCTGGCGTTGCCGGCGGTGATCCACTTGTCGGGACCCATCACCGGTTGCAGCTTGGCGAGGCCCTCGATGTTGGTGTCCGGACGGTTGCCTTCGTCCTTGGTGAGCTTCACGGTCTTCTTGGAGACCTCGTTGGTGTTCTTGTCGGTGACCAGCATCGTGGTCTCCATCGGCACGATCTCGTCGTCGAACTTGCCGGCCTGCTGGGCCGCTGCGGTGCGCAGCTGGCTCTGCAGCGAGTACTCGTCCTGGTACTCGCGGCTGATCTTGTAGCGCGCCGCCACCGTGTCGGCGGTCTGGATCATGGTGTGGTAGATGCCCGGCACGTGCTGCTGGACCCACGGGTTGATCAGGCGGTTCTTGTTGCCGCCCGGCGGGCCCTGGACCAGCGACACCGATTCGAGGCCGCCCGCCAGCATCACCGGCACCTTGTCGACCAGCACGCGCTGGGCGGCCATCGAGATGGTCTGCAGGCCCGACGAGCAGAAGCGGTTCACGGTCACGCCCGACACCGAGACCGGGGCGCCGGCGCGCATCGCCGCGACGCGCGCGACGTTGGAGCCTTGCGTTCCTTCCGGCGCGGCGCAGCCCAGGATCACGTCCTCGACTTCGGCCAGCTCGACCTTGGCGCGCTCGGCGGCGTGCTTGAGGACATGCGCGCCCATTTCGGCCGCATGGGTGTCGTTGAAGGCGCCGCGAAAGGCCTTGCCGATCGGCGTGCGGGCGGTTGAGACGATGACGGCATCAGCCATGGGACTTCCTCCAATTGGAATGAATCAAACCGTAGAGAACTTCTTGCCTTCCTGCACCAGCTTCTTCAGCAGCGGCGCCGGCTCCCAGAACGGGTCGCCGGAAGCGTCGCGGTACTTCAGCAGGGCGTCGTGGATGGTCTTCAATCCAACCACGTTGTCGGCCCACCACATCGGTCCGCCGCGATAGACCGGCCAGCCGTAGCCGTTGACCCAGATCACGTCGATGTCGAGCGAGCGCTGGGCCATGCCCTCGGCCAGGATCTTGGCGCCTTCGTTGACCATGGGATAGAAGCAGCGTTCGAGGATCTCCTGGTCGGAGATGGCGCGGCGGGTGATGCCGAGCTTCTGCGACGTCTCGGCGATGATCTTCTCGACCTCGGGATCGGCGATCGGCGTGCGGTCGGGCAGGTTGTACTTGTAGTAGCCCGCGCCGGTCTTCTGGCCGAACCGGCCGAGCTCGCAGATCGCATCGGCGATGTAGCCGGTGTAGCGGACGTTGCGCTGCTCCTTCTCCTTCTTGCCCTGGCGGATGCGCCAGCCGACATCGTTGCCGGCGAGGTCGCTCATGGCGAACGGGCCCATCGGAAAGCCGTAGTCGTAGACCACCTTGTCGATCTGGTGCGGCAGCGCACCTTCCTCCAACATGTAGGCCGACTGGATGCCGCGCTGGCGCAGCATGCGGTTGCCGACGAAACCCTCGCAGACGCCGACCAGCACCGGGATCTTGCCGATCTTCTTGCTGAGGGTCATGACCGTGGCGATGACGTCCTTCTCGGTCGCCTTGCCGCGCACGTTCTCGAGCAGCTTCATGACGTTGGCCGGCGAGAAGAAGTGCATGCCGATCACGTCGCCCGGCCGCTTGGTGTAGGTGGCGATCTGGTTGACGTCGAGGCCCGAGGTGTTGGTGGCGAGGATGGCGCCCGGCTTGGCGACCGCGTCGAGCTGCTTGAAGACGCCTTCCTTGACCTCCATGGTCTCGAACACCGCCTCGATGACGACGTCGACGTCCTTCAGGTCGTCGTAGGAGAGCGTCGGCTTGATCAGCGCCATGCGCTTGTCGACGTCCTCGGCCTTCATGCCGCCGCGCTTGGCGGTGTTCTCGTAGTTGCTGCGGATGGTCTTCAGCCCGCGGTCCAATGCTTCCTGCTTCACCTCCAGCAGCGTCACCGGGATGCCGGCATTGGCGAAGTTCATGGCGATGCCGCCGCCCATGGTGCCGGCGCCGATGATGCCCGCCGCCTTGACCTCGCGCTGCGGCGTGTCGGCCGGCACATCGAGCACCTTGGCCGCCTCGCGCTCGGCGAAGAAGTAGTAGCGCTGCGCCGCCGACTCCGAGGAGACCAGCAGCTCCACGAACAGCTCGCGCTCGCGCTTCATGCCCTCGTCGAACGGCAGCTCGACCGCCGCCTGCACGCATTTGATGATGTTCCACGGCGCCTTGAAGCCGCGGGCGCGGCGAGCGATCGCCTTTTCGGTCTCCTTGAACAGATCGGGCGATTCCAGCGCGGCGGCGAGGTCGCGCACGCGCCGGCGCGGCGCCTTCTGGGCGACCAGCATCTGGGCATGGGCGACCGCGCCCTTGAGCAGGTCGCCGTCGATGATGGCATCGACGATGCCCTTGCTCTTGGCCTCGGCCGCCGGGATGTGGCGGCCCGAGATGATGGCATCGAGCGCATACTTGGCGCCGGTGAGGCGCGGCAGGCGCTGCGTGCCGCCGGCGCCCGGCAGGAGTCCGAGATGGACCTCGGGCAGGCCGACTCGCGTGGTCGGCAGCGACACGCGATAGTGCGCGCCCAGCGCCGTCTCCAGACCGCCGCCCAGCGGCGTGCCATGCAGCGCCGCCACGACGATCTTGGGACAGTTCTCCATGGTGGCGATGACGTCGTTCAGATTGGCGCCTTTGGGCGGCTTGCCGAACTCGCGGATGTCGGCGCCGGCGATGAAAGTGCGGCCGCCGCCGATCAGCACGATGGCGTCGATGTTGGGATCGCGGGCGAAGGCTTCGACGCCGTCCTTGATGCCGTCGCGCACGGCGGCAGCCAGCGCGTTTACCGGCGGATTGTTGACGGTGAGGATGCCGATGCGCCCTTCGGTGGAGCGCAGCACTGCGTCGGTCATGAAGCGTTTCCTTGAGCTCGAAGTCGTTGATGTCGATCTGTCTTAGCAACAGGGCCGAGCGTCGCCCAGCGACTAGCGGTTCCGCGATGCGGACTTCACTGCCGGACGGTGCGTTGTCGCCACACCATAGGCGAGCGGCAGGGAGATGTAATAGACGGGCAGGTAGACGGTTTGCACCGTGGGCTCGGGCGGCGGCCGATACCACGGCGTGGGCGGCGCGCCGCTGCCGCGCAGCACCACGACCGATCCGCCCGACGCCGGCTGTTCGGCGAACGCCGGCGCGGCGACCACACCGAGGACGACGAGCAGGCAGGCGGGGCGCATGGCGAAGACGCTAGCACCGTGCCTCCGCAGTCGCTATGCATCCTGCACAAAAAAAATCACGACAGCGGTAGGACCATGACCATCACCCGACGGACCCTTCTCAGCACCAGCGGTCTCGTGATCGCGAGCCCGGCCATCCTGCGCGCCCAGGCTGCTTGGCCGACCAAGCCGATCACCATCGTGGTGAATTTTCCGCCCGGTGGCCTGACCGACGGCATCGCCCGCGCCTTCGCCCAGCATGTCACCCAGGCGACCGGCCAGCAGGTCATCATCGACAACAAGCCGGGCGCCGGCGGCAACATCGGCGCGAGCCTGGTCGCACGCTCCGCCGCCGACGGTCACACTTTCCTGCATTCGGTGTCGGGCACGCTGGTGCAGAACCGGGTGCTCTACAAGTCGCTGGGCTTCGATCCGGACAAGGATCTCACCATCGTCTCCGGCACGCCGTCCGGCATGCTGCCGGTGGTGGTGCACAAGTCGGTGCCGGCGACCAACCTCAAGGAGCTGGTCGACTACGCTCGGACCAATCGGGTGAATTTCGGCTCCTGGGCGCTCGGTTCGGCGGCCCACATCTTCGCTCAGGCGCTGAACGAGAAGTTCGGCTTGAAGATCGAGGTCGTGAACTACAAGGGCGAGGCGCCGATGTGGCAGGACATGGGTGCGGGCTCGCTGCAGGCGGCGATGGGCAGCCCGCAGGCCCTCAATGCCCTGCTGGTCAAGGGCGACATCCGGCCGATCGCGGCACCGGCCCGCGTGCGCGCCGCCCGGTTTCCCGACCTGCCGACCACGATCGAGCAGGGCTTCACCGATGACGCGTTTGTCGCGCGCGGCTGGCTGGCGCTCGCCGTACCGGCTGCGACGCCTAAGCCGATCGTGCAGAAGATGTCGGATCTGTGGGTCGCCGCCGCCGACTCCGAACCAGGCCGCAAGATGATGGAAGGGTTCGGACTGAGCGAGAAGCCGTTGAACCACGAAGAAGTCATGAAGGACTACGAGGTGCTGAAGGCCACCGTCATCCCGCGCATCTTGGCGTTGGGTATCGCGCCGGAGTAGGCTTTTCGCCGTCCGGACCCAGCGTGCCGGATCGAGATGAATGGGGGACGCCATGGCATTCGCCGGCATGAACTACCTCGCCGTCGTGATCGCGGCAGTGGCGGGCTTCGCCTTCGGGGCGGTCTACTACATGACGCTGTCGCAGCAGTGGCTGGCCGCGGTCGGCCTGACCAAGGAAGAGGTGTCGGCCAAGCGCTCGCCGGCACCCTTCATCGTGTCGATCGTGGCGCTGCTCGTCATGGCCTTCGTGCTGGCCGGCAGCATCGGTCATCTCGGGGCGGGCCAAGTGACGCTGAAGAACGGCGTGATCTCCGCGCTGATCCTGTGGGCGGGCTTCGTCGTCACCACGCTTGCCGTCAACAACGCCTTCGGCCAGCGCAAGGTCTCGCTCACCGTGATCGACGGCATCCACTGGTTGGGCGTGCTGGTGATCCAGGGCGCGATCATCGGCGCGATGAGCGTCTGAGCCGGCGATGGCCAAGCGCCCGCGCATCGAAGGCTACGCCATCGTTTCGCGCGAGGGCATGATCGCCAACTCCGACGGCTCGTTTCCCGACGCCCTTCGGATTCCGGCCGACCAAGCCTTCTACCAAGCCGCGCTGGCGCGCGCCGCGGTGGTTGCCAATGGTCGGCATTCGTCCGAAGGCGGGCCGAACGAGAAAGCGCACAAGCGCATCCTGGTGACGCGCCGGGTCGAGCGTATCGTGCCGGATCCCGGCAATCCCAACGCCGTGCTGTGGAATCCGGCGACTGCCCCGTTCGACGAAGCCTGGCAGAAGCTCAAGGCCGACCATGGCACGCTTGCCGTGGTCGGCGGCACCGATGTGTTCGCGCTGTTCCTGAGCATCGGCTACGACGCCTTCTTTCTGTCGCGCGTGCCGGTCAGCGTGCCGCGCGGCCGGCCGGTCTTTCCTGGCGTCGGGCCCGGCAGGCCGCCCGAGGAAGCGTTGAAGCGGCACGGGCTGGTGCTGAAAAGCTCGCGCCTGCTCGATCCGGCGAGCGGCACCGTGCTCGAGGAGTGGGGGCCGAAGACCTAGAGCGGGATGAGATGAAGTGGAACCGCTTGCGGTTCCACTTCATCTCATTCGCGCGCAGCGGTGTTGCGTGTTGCAGCAGGCATTGTGAGTTCAGCTGATTCCAGCTGAACTCATAATGTTCTAGAACTCGACGACCATCCCGTCGTCCGCTGCTTCCAGCGCGACCTCGTGCCGGCAGCCCAGGAGCTCGGCGCT
>VGCQ01000303.1 GCA_016870055.1 Alphaproteobacteria bacterium
ACGCAACACCGCTGCGCGCGAATGAGATGAAGTGGAACCGCGAGCGGTTCCACTTCATCTCGTCCCGCTCTAAGTCGCCAGTTCCTCGATCGTCGCAATCAGGCGCGCGATGTCGGACGGCGTGCTCAGCCGGTGGTCGCCGCCTTTCACCAAGGTGGTGATCACCTCTGGCGCTTCGAGATGAGCGGCGATCTGCAGCGAATACTCCCACGGCACGTCGGGATCGCTCTGGCCGTGGAGCAGGCGCACCGGGCACGGCAGCGCGAGCTTCCTGTCGAGCACGAGATGATTGCGGCCCTCCGCGATCAGCTTCCAGGTGAAGACCGACGGCTTGGGCGAGTATTGCGAGGGCCGCTCGAGCCGACCGTCGCGTTGCAGGCGGCTACGCTCCTCGGGCGTGAGGCCCTCGAGCAGCATGCGCTCGGTGAAGTCCGGCGCGGCGGCAATCAGCACCAGGCCGGCCAACCGCTCTGGCCGGGCGCGCGCCACCAGCAGCGACAGCCAGCCGCCCATGCTCGATCCCACCAGCACCAGCTTGCCGCGCGTGAGCTGATCGAGCACGGCAAGTGAATCGTCGAGCCAGCGGCCGATCGTGCCGTCCTCGAAGCGGCCCGACGACTGGCCGTGGCCGAGATAGTCGAAGCGCACGAGGGCGCGCCCCGTTCGGCGCGCCCAGGCCTCGAGCGCCACCGCCTTGGTGCCGGTCATGTCGGAACGGAAGCCGCCGAGAAACGCCACGGTCGGCGTGCGACCCGAGGTCGTGGCGTAGGCGACGGTGTTGCCGTCGGGACGCGTCAGTCTTTGCACTCTATCGTCGCCAGTCATCTCGTGTTACCTGCCACAACAAGGAACCCCTCGCCAAGGTCGCGTGCCCAGCCCCCTCACACTTCTGCAGATCGTGCCGACGCTGGCCGGCGGCGGCGTGGCGCGCGCCACGCTGGATACGGCGCAAGCCGTGATCGCTGCCGGCGGCTCGGCCATTGTCGCTTCGCCCGGTGGCGCCTTGCTGCCCGACCTGCTGCGGCTGCGCGCCACGCACCTCGAACTCGCCGACGATCCGCACCCGCTGTGGGCCAGGCTCACCCTGCCCGGCAAGCTTGCGACGAGCCTGCGCGCGACGCACCTCTCGCTGATCCAAGCGCGATCGCCCAACACCGCCTGGGTAGCGCGTGCGGTGGCGCGCCGGCTGGGCATCAAGTGGATCGCCACCCTGCACACGCCGTTCATCGCCAGCGGCCTTGCCCAGCGCTTCGTCGAACGCCGCCAGGCGCGTGCCGACGCGGTGATCGCCGTGTCCGAGCACGTGGCGCGCGATGCGCGCCAGCACTTCTCCGGCCTCGAAGATCGCTTGGTGGTCATTCCGCCCGGCATCAACTTCGACCGCTTCGATCCGGCGGTGGTGCGCGCCGACCGTCTGATTCGCCTTGCCGCCACCCTGCGCGTGCCCGACGGCAGCCACCTCATCCTCTGCCCGGCGCGCTTCGACCAGGATCGCGGGCAGAAGATCCTGATCGAGGCGGTGAAGCGTCTGGGTCGCAATGACGTGTTCTGCCTGCTGCTGGGCTCGTCGGGCGTGCCGACGCCGTTCGAGCGCGAGCTGGAACGCGCCATCGAGGCGGCCGAGCTGCACGGCCGCATGCAGATCGGGCCGTATGTCGAGGACATGCCGGCCGCCTACATGCTGGCCGACGTGGTGGTGGCGACCGGCGGAGCACGACAGGGTTTTAGCCGCAGCCTGGTCGAAGCGCAGGCGATGGGCCGGCCGGTCGTGGCCGAGGATGGCGGTGGCGCGGCCGAAGCCATCCTGCCCGACGTCACGGGTTGGCTGGCCCCGGCGGGCGATGCAGCGGCAATGGCGGCGGCGCTGGAGAGCGCGTTGTCACTCGCGGCCGACCGTCGCGCCGAGCTCGCGCGCACCGCGCAGGAGCAGATGCGCCGCCGCTACAGCCTGGCCGACGCCAACCGCCGCTTGCTCGAGCTCTATGACCGGACGGTCGCGCCATGATCCGCCGGCTGATCGCACTCGCTGCATTGCTGCCCGTCGCAGCGCTTGCCCAGCTCCCGGGTCCGCCGCCGGGCGGCGTGCTGCACCCCTTTGTCGCACCGCCGGCGGGGCTCCAGCAGGACTTCGTTGGCACCTGGCAGCTCGCTTGGGACGATCCGGTCGATCCCGCCTGCCCATGCCACGCCATTCTCACCATCCAGCCGCAGGCCGACGGCGAGTTGCGGGGCCATTGGCCGATCAAGGGCGGTGTGGCCGTGCTGACAGGCGGCGTGGCGTTCGACGGCAACGTGTGGGCCGGCCGCTTCTCGCAGTCCGACGAGGTCGATTTCCCGATCAAGGGTCATTTTCGCCTGGAGACGCGGGACAATGGCCGCGCCCTCACCGGTTCGTACCAGCGCGACGGCACCGCGATTCCCTTCCGCTGGACTGCAACCAGGCGCTGACCGGCCATTGACTACGGCAGCGGGCGCAACTATCTCCTGCGCCATGGAACGCCGGTTCTCGACCGCTCCAGCCTTCACGACCACCGTTCGAACTTGATTCGGCCGGGCGCGCACACTCGTGCCGCTTCCCGGCCTTTTGCCGCCGACGCCCGGCGTCGGCCGCGAAGCGCTGTTCGGACTCTCGTCATTCGGTGGTTGCCATGATCAACATTTCCTTGCCGGACGGTTCGGTCCGGTCGTTCGACAAGCCGGTGAGCGGCGCCGACATCGCCGCCGCCATCGGCCCCGGCCTCGCCAAGGCGGCCCTGGCCGTGCGCGTCGATGGCACGATGAAGGACCTCACCCATGTCGTCGATCGCGACGCCAAGATCGGCATCGTGACGGCGCGCGATCCCGATGCGCTCGAGCTTCTGCGCCACGATGCGGCGCACGTCCTGGCGCAGGCCGTTCAGGAACTCTATCCCGGCACGCAGATCACGTTCGGCCCGGCGACGGAAGACGGTTTCTATTACGACTTCGTGCGCGAGCAGCCGTTCTCGCCCGAGGATTTCGCCAAGATCGAGCAGCGCATGGCCGAGATCGTCGACCGCAACCTGCCGATCGTGCGCGAGGTGTGGGACCGCGCCCGGATCAAGGACCACTTCGTGAAGCACGGCGAAAGCTTCAAGGCGGAGTGGGCCGACGAGCTGCCCAAGGACGAGGTGATCTCGGTCTACAAGCAGGGCGACTGGCTCGACATGTGCCTCGGTCCGCACCTGCCGTCGACCGGCAAGCTCGGTAAGGCGTTCAAGCTGACGAAAGTGTCGGGCGCCTACTGGCGTGGTGACGCCGCCAACGCCCAGCTGCAGCGTGTCTACGGCACGATCTTCTTCTCCGACAAGGAGCTGAAGGACCATTTGCGCCGCATCGAGGAAGCCGAGAAGCGCGACCATCGCCGGCTCGGCCCCGAGATGGGTCTCTTCCACCAGCAGGAGGAAGCGGCCGGCATGGTGTTCTGGCATCCCAAGGGCTGGACGCTGTGGCGCACGCTGGAGGGCTACCTGCGGCGCAAGCTCGAGGCCGGCGGCTATGTCGAGGTCAAGACACCGCAGCTCGTCGATCGCCGACTGTGGGAGAAGTCGGGCCATTGGGCGAATTTCCGCGAGAACATGTATCTCAGCGAGAACGAGGAGGGCCTGAAGGAGTTCGCGGCCGATCCCGCCAAGCGCATGTTCGCGTTGAAGCCGATGAACTGCCCGTGCCACATCCAGATCTTCAACGTCGGCCTGCGCAGCTACCGTGAGCTGCCGTTGCGCATGGCCGAGTTCGGTTCCTGCCATCGCTTCGAGCCGTCGGGTGCACTGCACGGCATCCTGCGCGTGCGCAACTTCACGCAGGACGACGCCCACATCTTCTGCAGCGGCGATCAGATCGAGAGCGAGACGATCCGCTTCTGCGAGCTGCTCGGCTCGATCTACAAGGACCTCGGCTTCCCCGACTACTTCGTGAAGTTCTCCGACCGGCCGCCGACGCGCATCGGTTCGGACGAGATCTGGGATCAGGCCGAGGGCGCGCTCAAGTCTGCCTCGAAAGCGGCCGGCGTCGAGCTGATCCTCAATCCCGGCGAAGGTGCGTTCTACGGCCCCAAGCTGGAATTCGTGCTGCGCGATGCGATCGGCCGCGACTGGCAGTGCGGCACGCTGCAGGTCGACTTCATGCTGCCCGAGCGGCTGGGCGCGATCTACGTGGCCGAGGACGGCAGCCGCAAGGTGCCGGTCATGCTGCACCGCGCCATCTTCGGCAGCTTCGAGCGCATGATCGGCATCCTGATCGAGAACTATGCCGGCCGCTTCCCGCTCTGGCTGGCGCCGACGCAAGCGGTCGTGGCCACCATCGTCAACGACGCCGACACCTATGCCAACGAGGTCGCGGACAAGCTGCGCGCCGCCGGCCTTCGCGTCGAGACCGACCTGCGCAACGAGAAGATCAACTACAAGGTCCGCGAGCATTCGCTCGCCCATGTGCCGCTGATCCTGGCCGTCGGCCGACGCGACGTCGAAGGCCGCACGGTGGCGGTCCGCCGGCTGGGCTCGGACAAGCAGGAGGTCCTTGAACTCGGGGCCGCTGTCACTACACTTTCCAACGAGGTGCGGCCGCCCTTCTAGGGCGGTCGTGGTCTCGTAGTACCGCCCCGGACGGGGTTTCAACGAAGGAGAAGGAAGCCATAGCACGACCTGTTCAACCGAGCGCGCCCGCCCGCGAGGGTCCGCGCGTCAACGGCGAAATCAGAGCGCCGCAAGTCCGACTGATCGACGAGAACGGCGACATGTCGGCGTCGTCAGCAGCCGCGAGGCATTGGAGATGGCCGAGGAGGCCAATCTCGACCTGATCGAGATCTCGCCCAATGCGGTCCCACCAGTCGCCAAGATTTCCGACTACGGCAAATACAAGTACGAAGCGCAGAAAAAGGCGCACGAGGCGCGCAAGCATCAGAAGGTCATCGAGGTCAAAGAGATCAAGATGCGCCCCAACATCGACGACCACGATTACGAGGTGAAGATGCGCGCCATGAAGCGGTTCATCGAGGAAGGCGACAAGGTGAAGGTCACCCTGCGTTTCCGCGGCCGCGAGATGGTCCACTCCGAGCTTGGCCTCGAGGTGTTGAATCGCGTGCGCAGCGAGATGGATCCGCTGACCAAGATCGAATCGATGCCGCGCATGGAAGGCCGGCAGATGGTCATGGTGCTGGCTCCCAAGTAGGCGCACGACCCTTGTTCCGCTGCGCGTTCGCTCTTTTCCTGTCGTTCTTGACAGTCGCGACCGCCAGCGCCCAGCCGCTGTCGGCGGAAGCGGCGCGCAGCTACGCCGACTTCCAGCTGTTCGGCCCCCAACGGGCCTTTGTCGTCTCGCCCGACGGCAAAGCCAATTGGTGGGCGGGCGCCAGCGGCGCCGACCCCGGCGCCGCGGTCGCTTCAGCGCTGAAGAACTGTCCGGACAAGGGCGGCAGCTGCACCGTCTACGCAGTCAACAACATCGTCCTGAACGGCCGCGACTGGAAGGCCGCCACACCATCGTCATCGCCGCCGATCGGTCGCCTGCGCGGCCAGCCGTGGTGGGAGAACAAGGGGCCGCGGGCGGCAGCCGGCCTGATCGTGTGGAGTCACGGTTTAAGGGAACGTCCCTGACCCTGCGCAAACTGTGACTTCAGGAAACCCACCACGATGGCCAAGACTCACGACCCCCAGAACGAGCGCCTGAAGCGCACCTACTTCACCTTCATGCGCGAGGCGAAGCAGCAGAGCGAGTCGTCGCTCGACGCCATCGCCAAGGCGATCCACCGCTTCGAAAGCCACACCGGCTTTCGGCCCTTCAAGGCATTCCACCGGGAGCAGGCCGCCGCCTTCAAGCGGCACCTCGCCAAGCAAACCAACGAGCGCACGGGAAAGCCCCTGAGCGTCGCCTGATCGGCCCCCACCAAGTGGTCCGAGTAGAATGTTAGTGCATGATGCCATCCTTCGCCATTGCCGGCTGGAGGTGGAGCGAAGCGGAACCGGAAGGCGGCAATGGCGGC
>VGCQ01000304.1 GCA_016870055.1 Alphaproteobacteria bacterium
TTCGACTTGGAGCCACCGAAGAAGGAAGGGAGATAGGGAAAGTATTCGTCTACGGCGGCCTGCAGGCGCGCCCTGCCGTCCGGCGTTTTCACCAGCTCGGCCGAGAAATCTTCGCCGAACTGCGCGTGGAAGCGCTCCTCGGGCATGGTCGCACGGGCAAGATTGCGCAGCGGATGGAAGGTGCAATGGAGCAGGTCCTCGACCTGCAGGATCTCCGCCAAGTCGGCCAAGAGCTTGATGGCGACGAATTCCTCCCAGGTCTTGAGCGGGAACTCGAAGATCGACAGCGGCCGCTTGCCGCCGCCCGGCACCATGCGCTCCTCGGCGATGCCCATCTGCTGGCCGAGCTGCTTGAAGCGCACGTGATGGCCGTACTCCTCCATCGCGACGCGGCACGTCAGCCACTTGGCATAGGGCGTCGGCGCATAGGCGATGGCCGGCTCATCGAACACCTGCGCGCCATAGAGCTCGTTGATGGCGTGGCTGATCACCAGCTTGGCGACGGCGTCGCGGTACTCCTCGGGCGCGTCCTTCAACTCCTCGACGGTCTTGACGACGATGGACTCGCTCATGGTGGGCTCCCCTACAGGACGGGTTCGGTGTTGAAGGCTTCGAGATCGGTGGTGAGGTCGGTGAATTTGTCGGCCAACCGCGCCTGGATGTCCTGCGCCAGGCGCCCGGCGCCGTCAGGCTGCGCCTCGATCTTGGCGACCGGTCGAGGCTGGCCGAACAGAAAGACCTCGCGGCCGCGCACGCCCAGCAGCTGGCCGGTGATGGATTTTCCAGCCGGTGAGCTGAGCGCCGTCACCAACTTCGCGACGTGCTCGGCGCCGATCTTCAGCGCGCGCTCCTTGTAGGTCTTCTGCGCCTCGTTGGCGGGCTGGATGATGTCGGTGACGCGGGTGCGGGCGAACGGTGCCACGGCATTGGCCGTGATCTGCGCGCGCGCGAGGTCCATGGCAGTGACGCGCGTCAGGCCGAACAAGCCAGCCTTGGCGCTGGCATAGGCCGCCTGGCCGAGGTTGCCGTAGAGGCCGGCCGACGACACGATATTGACGATGCGGCCCCAGTCGTAGCCCGCGCTGCCGCCACGGCCCGCCTTGCCTTGTTCGCGCATCACCGCCGACGCGGCGTTGATGAGATAGAAGGCGGCCGACAGGTTGTTGTGGATCACCGCATCCCAGTCGCGCGGATCGGCGCGAAAGACGAAGGCATCGCGCAGGATGGCGGCGTTGTTGACCAAGATGTCTATGCCGCCGAAATTCTTCACGGCGGTCTCGACCAGCGAGCGAGCCACCCCGGGAGAGGCGACGCTGTCGCCGAAGGCCACGGCGTTCTTGCCGATCGCTGCGGCGGCCTCGCGGGCCACGGACGGATCGCCGTCCTCGCCGCCGATCGAGGCGCCGTTGTCGGCGACGATCACGCGAGCGCCCTCGGCGGCCAAGGCTGTGGCGATGGCGCGGCCGATGCCGCGTCCGGCACCGGTCACGATCGCAACGCGCCCCTCGAGAAGCTCCGTCATAGTTCCGCTCCCGTCTTCTTGCCCGCGCTCGCCATCTCGGCCGCCGTGTAGAACGCGTCGGCGTGGATGTCGATGCGGCGCATGCCGCGCTGCTCGAACAGTCTGGTGGCCGCTTCGACCATGACCGGTGGGCCGGCGAGATATGCCTTGCAGCCGTCGAACTCGTCGAAGTCTTGGGCGACCGCCTCGTGCACCAAGCCGTGCCGCCGCGACGTGCCCTGATCGTCGCTCAACACCGGGATGAAGTGCAGGTTCTTGTGGGTCTCGGCCAACCTGGCGAAATGGTCGTGCAGATAGAGGTCGCGCTCGCTGCGGACGCCGAAATAGAAGTAGATGTGCTGCGGCAGCGCCTTCTGCAGCGCCCGCTCGACCACCGACTTGATCGGCGCCATGCCCGACCCGCCGGCCACGGCAATGATCGGTCCGCGATGGGTCTCGCGCAGGTAAGAAGGGCCGAACGGTCCCTCGACGCGCACGGGATCGTCGAGTCCGAGCCTGTCGCCGACATGGGCCGAAGTGACGCCGCCCGCGGTGCGCCGGACATGGAATTCCAGGATGGGATCGCCCGGCACGTTGGCCATGGAATAGTCGCGCGGCGGGCAGCCGTCGAAGGTGAGAGAGGCGAACTGGCCGGCCGAGAAGTCGAATGGTCCGCCCGAGACGATCGCGAGTCGCACGCGCTTGATGTCGTGGGTGGCGTCGTCCAGTCCGACGACGCGACAGTCGAGCAGGCGGCGCGGATGGACGATGAGGTCGTCCTCCTCCAGCCAGGCGACCTCACTGTCCTCCCACGGCACGGCGCGGCAGGCGAGGATCAGGCCGCGCGCCTTCTCCTCGTCGGACAGCGCGAATTCCGAATAGCCCTCCATCGTCACTTCACCCCTCACGAGGTGCGACTTGCAGGCGCCGCAATTTCCCGACTGGCAGCCGAACGGATAGTCGACGCCGGCATCGAGCGCGCTGGCCAAGATGGTGGCGCCGGTCGGAACCTCGACGGAGCGCTGGGCTTGGACGATACGGACCTTGAAACTCATGGGGCAAGGGCGAGAATTTGTTTGATCCCCAAACAATCTCCGTCTACCACTCCGGCCATGAGTCGTCCACCGGCCAAACAGCGGCCTGCGCCGCTCGATCGGGGATTGCTACCCTCGCTGCTGGGCTACGTGCTGCGGCGCGCCCAGTCGGCGGTGTTCGACGACTTTGCCGCGACGTTTGCCGCCGCGGGCGAGGCAACGACCCCGGGCGAGTTCGGCCTTCTGGTGCTGGTCGACCGCAATGCCGGCCTCAGCCAGATGACGCTGGCCCGCGCGCTGGGCATCGACCGCTCGACTCTGGTACCGATCCTCGACCGCTTGCAAGGCCGCGGACTCCTGGTCCGCCGCCGTTCGCCGACCGACGGGCGTACCCACGCGCTGGCGCTGACGCCGCAGGGCGCAAAGGCTCTGGCACGCTATGCCCGTCTGGTCCGCCGCCACGAGCAGCGTATCGCCGCGCGTCTTTCGGCGGCCGAAATCCGCACCTTGATCGATCTTCTCGAGCGAGTGCACAGGGGCGCGCGTTCGCGGTAACCCTCAGGCATCGAAGGCCGCAATGACATCAGCCCATCCCGACTTCCAGCACGTGACCAAGGACCTGCCGCACGATTCGGAGATCCTTAAGGCCCTGACCAGCGATGTGCCCGAAGCGGTGCGCACGCTGAATGGCCAGCTGCTCGATATCGATTCGGCGCGCGGCTATGCGCGCTTCCGCTTCGAGATCGTCCCGGCGTTCTGCCATTCCCAGGGCAGGATCTGCCAAGGCGGCTTCCTCACCGGCATGGTCGACACGGCGATGGCCAACGCCGCAATCGTCAAGGGCCGGCTCGCCGTCGCCGTGCCGACCTTGGAGTTGAAGATCAGCTTCTTCGAGGCGATGGGACCGGGCCTCGTCTACGCCGAGGGGCGCGTACTGCGCTGGGGCGGCTCGGTCGGCTTCCTCGATGGCGACATCAAGGACGAAAAGGGCCGGTTGATCGTGCACGCCACCTCGACGGTCAAGATCGTCCGACCGAAGGTCAAGCCTTAGCCCGCAGCCGGCGGCGCTCCCTTCAGGCGGGCGATTTCTTCCTCCAAGTCTCTGATGCGCTGTGCGAGCTGGTCGACCGCCGGCGCCACCTCGGCTTCACTGTAGCGCGCCACGATGTGCTGCTGGCAATTGACGTCCCATGCCTCCAGCGTGAAGACGATGGCGCGCTCGGGCCGCGCCCGGTAGCGCGGCTCGACCAGACGCTCCATCAGCTCGAGCTCGCCTTCGACCACGCGGGCGCGGCCCCATAGCTTCACGCGTTGTTTGGTGGCGAAATGCAGGATGAAGATATGGGCGCGGTCGTTCTCCTTGAGATGGCCGAGCGAAATGTACTGTCGATTGCCGGCGAAGTCGGCGAAAGCCAGCGTGTTGCTGCCGATGGTCTTGAGGAAGCCCGGCGGCCCGCCGCGATGCTGGATGTAGGGGCGTCCGTCGGCACTCGCTGTGGCAAAGAAGAACGTGTCGACGACACTCAGGAACTGCCGCAGATCGTCAGTGATCTCGGTCTTCCACGCTCGATCCTCGAACAAGGTCCGCGACCCCAGACGTGCCTGCTCCGCCTTGACCGCGGCCGAGAACATCACGTCTTCGGGGTCGGTCATCGCTATTCCAGCTTCCTGCCGAGCTGGCCTGCCACTTCCTGGATGAACTGCCAGGCGACGCGGCCAGAGCGGGCGCCTCGCGTGACCGACCATTCGACCGCCTGCTTGCGCAGCGTCTCGCTCGATACGTCGAGCCCGTAGTGCCGGGCATAGCCCTCGATCATGGCGAAGAACGTGTCCTGATCGGCGTTGTGGAAGCCCAGCCACAGGCCGAACCGGTCGCTCAGCGATACCTTCTCCTCGACCGTCTCCGACGGGTTGATTGCCGTCGACCGCTCGTTCTCGATCATGTCGCGCGGCATCAGATGGCGGCGGTTGGAAGTGGCGTAGAACACGACATTGTCGGGCCGGCCCTCGATGCCGCCTTCCAGCACCGCCTTCAGCGACTTGTAGGCGGCGTCCTGGCCGTCGAAAGAAAGGTCGTCGCAGAACACCACGAAGCGGCGTGCCGAGGAGCGCACCATCGACAACAGCGACGGCAGCGAGGGAATGTCCTCGCGATGAATCTCGATAAGTGCCAGCGGACCGGGTGGTCCGCCAAGCTCGCGGTTCACATGGGCGTGCACCGCCTTGACGATCGAGCTCTTGCCGGTACCGCGCGAGCCCCAGAGCAGTGCGTTGTTGGCGGGCAGACCCCGGGCGAAGCGCCGCGTGTTCTCGAGCAAGGTCTCCTTCTGGCGGTCGACCCCCTTCAGCAGCTCAAGCGCCACGCGGTTGACCTTGGGGATGGCCTCCAGGCGGTGGCCGGCGGCGTGCCAGACATAGGCCTCGGTGGCGGCGAGGTCGGCGCCGGCCGGGGCAGGTGGGGCCAGGCGGTCGAGGGCTGCGGCAATGCGTGAAAGCGTGACTTTAAGGTCTTGATCCATCGGGACGGGCGGCGCGAAGGGGGGCGACCATACGCTTCCGCCCTTGCATTGCAAAGCGGGGCGGGGTCGCTATAGTCCGCGCGCTTTTCGAAGGCCGAGATACGATCGGAGCGGCAGATGTTCATTTCCCAGGCCTGGGCGCAGTCGGGCGGCGCGGGTAGCGGCGATTTCCTCGTCCAGCTCTTCCCGCTGATCCTTATTTTCGTCGTCTTCTACTTCCTGCTGATCCGGCCGCAGCAAGCCAAGGTCAGGGCGCAGCGCGAGATGCTGGCCGGCGTCAAACGCGGCGACCGCGTAGTCACCGGCGGCGGCATCATCGGCCTGGTCACCAAGGTGATCTCCGACAACGAGGTGCAGGTCGAGCTGGCCGAGGGCGTGCGCGTGCGCATCATCAAGCAGACCATCACCGACATCGTCGCCCGCGGCGAATCGGTGCGTGGCGCCAAGGACGGCGAGGAGGACGACAAGCCCCTGCTGCCGCCGCCGCCGCCCGCGCCGGAGCGCAAGAGCCTGCTCGGCAGCCTGTTCGGCGGCGGTGGCAAGAAGCCGTCGTGAGCCGGACCTAAGTCGGCACCATGCTCAACGTCCAGCGCTGGCAAACCCTCGTCATCGTCGGCTTCACGGCGCTCGCCGTGCTGTTCGCGCTGCCCAACGTCCTGCCGAACGCGCTGCTGTCGCATCTGCCGAGCTGGTACCAGCAGAGCCGCGTCAATCTCGGTCTCGATCTGCGCGGCGGCGCGCATTTCCTGCTCGAGGCCGACCTGCGCGCAGTCTTGAACGAGCGGCTGACCAATCTCAGCGACTCGGTGCGCGCCGAGCTGCGCAAGCAGCAGGTCGGCTTCAAGGACGTCACGGTCGAGGCCGGACGCGCCGTTGTCGTCGTGCTGCGTGAGGAAGCACAGCGCGCCA
>VGCQ01000305.1 GCA_016870055.1 Alphaproteobacteria bacterium
CTCGCGAATCAGGGCATGGCTTTTGCGACCCTTGATGTCGGCCACGAAGCCGACGCCGCACGAGTCGTGCTCGTTGCGCGGGTCATACAGCCCTTGTCTCTCAGGCAAATCCATCACGCTCTGTCTCGCAATCCCTCGGGCGCCTTCCCCCGGAACGCGCCGGTATCGGCCATTATTAGCCCGGCTGGCACGGCCGACGAAAGCAATTGTTGCGCCGCAAAAGGCACGGTAGTTTCAGCTGTCCGCCAAGGAGACTTGAGGAAGAAATGCCGTTTGCGCCGATATGCCGCCTGGCGGCCTGCATCGCGGTCTTGGTGCCAGCCGTCCTATCGGGCGCCTGCACGCCGGCACCCAGCGTCGCGCAATCGTGGAACGGTGCCGGCTGGTACCTGCAGAAACCCTATCTGATCGCCGCCGCCGGCTCGGTCTATTTCGGCGGGCCGTACACTTATGACAAGTGCGAGGAAGAGCGCGCCAAGCAGCCGCCGGAGACCGCCACGCAGATGTTGTGTGTCAGGGAAAACCGCCGGCCCGACACGTTCGGCCGCTCTTAGCCGATCGTCATCAGGCTGGCATTGCCGCCGGCCGCGGCTGTGTTGACGCTGAGCGAGACCTCGTCGCTCAGGAACTCCACCGGATAAGGCGCCGTGTGGATCGGCACGATCGGCCCATCGCGGTTGGCCATGCGGGTGCCGAGGGCCAGCAACTCGGCATCGCTGCCGGCAAACAGCACGGCCGTGATGTCCTCGTCGGCCGGGTCGGTGGTGACGCGGTTCGACGCCGCCAGTGCCGTCCGACGCTGCGCCTGCAGGTCGGCCGGGTCGCTGGCCACACACAGGATGGTGCCTTTGGGCCGCCGGTCGTAGGTGTTGCGCTCACCGACCGGGCCTGAAAGCTCGCCTTGAGCGACCGCGATCGACGGTCGCTGTGACAGCAGGCGATGGACATAGAGCGGTCCGCCGGCTTTGGGGCCGGTGCCCGACAGGCCATGACCGCCGAACGGCTGCACGCCGACCACCGCGCCGATCATGTTGCGATTGACGTATTGGTTGCCGGCGGCACTGGCCGCGGTCGCGCGCTCGATGGTCTCGTCGATTCGGCTGTGGACACCGAAGGTGAGTGCAAAGCCCGTGGCGTTGACCGCGCGCACGACGGCCTCCATGTCCTCGCGCCGGTAGCGCAGGACATGCAGGATCGGCCCGAACACCTCGCCGGGAAGGTCGGCAACGGCGCCGATCTCGATCAGCGTCGGTGGCACGAATGTGCCGTGCTGCGTTTCCGTCGGCAGCGTCACTTGATGTGCGCGATGGCCGGCAGCGCGCATGCGCGCGATGTGCTGCAGCAACCCTCGCCGTGCCGCCTCCGAGATCACCGGCCCGACATCGACCGAAAGGCGATCGGGGTTGCCGACACCAAGCTCGGCCATGGCGCCTTCGAGCATGGCCACGACCCGGTCGGCGATATCGTCCTGCAGGCAGAGCAGGCGCAGCGCCGAGCAGCGCTGCCCCGCCGAGTCGAAGGCCGAGGTCACGGCGTCGAGCACGAGCTGCTCGGGCAACGCCGAGGAATCGGCGATCAGCGCGTTCTGACCGCCGGTCTCGGCAATCAGCACCGGCAGTCGTCCATCGCACAAACGTCGGGCGAGCGCGCGATTGATCGAGCGGGCGACCTCGGTCGAGCCGGTGAACACCACACCGGCAACGACAGGATTGGCGACCAGATGCGCGCCGATCCGCCCATCGCCCGGCAGGAGCTGCAACGACGCCCGCGGTACGCCCGCCTCGTGCAGCAGCGCCACGGCCTGTGAGGCGACCAGCGGCGTCTCCTCGGCCGGCTTGGCGATCACCGCATTGCCCGCCGCCAGGGCCCCCGCCACCTGCCCGGCGAAGATCGACAGCGGGAAGTTCCATGGGCTGATGCAGGCCACGATGCCCAGCGGTCGATGCGTCTCGTTCGCGAAACCGTCGATGCAGCCGGCGTAGTAACGCAGGAAGTCGACAGCCTCGCGGACTTCGCCGACGGCGTTACCCAGCGTCTTGCCGGCCTCGCGCACGACCGGCCCCAGCAACGGCGCGAGCCGCTGCTCCATCAAGTCGGCAGCGCGCCTCAGCGTGGCGGCACGCGCCTGCGGCGCCGCCTGCCATGGTCTGGCAAGCCGACAGGCTTCGTCCACTAGGTCCGGCGCCGCGTCAACGACCGTTCCCACCACATCGCGCCGGTCGGCAGGGTTGGTGACGCCGCGCGCCTCGCCGGAACGCGGCCCGTCGGGCAGCAGCGGCACGGCCGCCACCGGCGTCGCAGCCGACAAAATGCCGCCAAGAGCGGCCAGCACCTGCTCGTTGGCGAGGTCGAGGCCGAGCGAGTTCATACGCGCGTCACCGAACAGGTCGCATGGCAGGACGATGCGAGGATGAGGCGCACCGACCGGCTGCCCGGCCCGCGCCCGCTCGATCGGACTGGCTAAAAGCTCGTCGACTGGAACCTCGGGGTTGGCGACCTGATTGACGAACGAGGTGTTGGCGCCGTTCTCCAGCAGGCGGCGCACCAGATAGGCGAGCAATGTCTCATGCGTGCCGACCGGGGCGTAGATGCGGCAGGGCCGCTTGAGCTTGTCCGGGCCGACGACCTCCTCGTACAGCGGCTCGCCCATGCCGTGCAGGCACTGGAACTCGTACTGACCGGCATAGAAATTCTCGCCGGCCATGGCCTGGATGGTGGCGAGCGTCAGCGCATTGTGGGTGGCGAATTGCGGGAAGGCGGCGTCGGGCGCCGCCAAAAGCTTGCGTGCGCAGGCGAGATATGAAACGTCGGTGTGGATGCGCCGCGTGAAGACCGGATAGCCCTCCAGCCCGTCGAGCTGGGCGCGCTTGATCTCGCCGTCCCAGTAAGCGCCCTTGACCAGGCGAACCATCAGCCGGCGATGCGAGCGGCGGGCAAGATCGATCAGCCAGTCGATCACATGGACGGCGCGCTTCTGGTAGGCCTGCACGACGAAGCCGACGCCGTTCCAGCCTTCCAGCTCGGGCTCGGAACATAGCCGCTCAAGGAGATCGAGCGAGATCTCCAGCCGGTCGGCTTCCTCGGCGTCGATGTTGAGACCGATGTCGTGGCTGCGCGCCCGCACTGCCAACGCCTTCAACTGCGGGTAAAGCTCGCCCTGCACGCGCTCGAGCTGGGCGCGACAATAGCGTGGATGCAGCGCCGAAAGCTTGATCGAAATGCCCGGCCCGTCGTAGATGCCACGCCCGGCCGCCGCGGCGCCGATGGCGTCGATCGCCGCTTCGTAGGCGGCCATGTAGTGCCGAGCCTGCTCGGCCGTCACCGCAGCCTCGCCCAGCATGTCGTAGGAATGGCGGAAGCCCTGCTCTTCCTGCTCGCGGCCTCTCGCCAGCGCCTCGTCGATCGTGCGGCCGGCGACGAACTGCTCGCCCATCAGGCGCATGGCGACATTGACGCCGGTGCGGATCAACGGCTCGCCGCCGCGCGCCACCAGGCGCACCAGCGCGGCCGACAGGCCCCGCTCGCTGCTGGTGGCAGTGAGCCGCCCGGTCAGCAGCAGGCCCCAGGTCGCGGCATTGACGAACAGCGACGGGCTGTGACCGAGATGAGCCTGCCAGTCGCCACCACCGATCTTGTCGCGGATCAAAGCGTCGCGCGTCTCACCGTCGGGAATGCGCAACAAAGCCTCGGCGAGGCACATCAGCGCCACGCCCTCCTGACTCGACAGCGCATACTCGTGGATCAGCCCTTCGACTCCGCCCGACGGCGTCTTGGCGCGCAACGTCTCGATCAGTCGCTTCGCCAGCGCGCGAGCTGCTGCGGTGCGCGCTGGCGGCAGGCTTGCCTGCTCGATCAAGGGTGGCAGACAGTCGGGCTCGGGCCGGCGCCAAGCGGCTGTGATCGCTTCGCGCAGCGGATTTTGCGGTCGAAACGACCGCGCCAAGGCATCAAACGGCGGCATGTCCCCCGTCCTGAGATCGGCTAACATGACCGACAAAAGCCAAACAAGAAATGGGATGGAAACGCCGATGACCAAGCCGCTGCGCCTGCTCCTTGCCGCGCTCTTGCTGATCGCCGGGCCGGCATTCGGCCAAGGCAGCTATCCCAACAAGCAAGTGCGCGTCGTCGTGCCCTTCCCGGCTGGCGGCTCGGCCGACATCCTGTGCCGCATGGTCGGCGAGAAGCTCAGCGCCGCCTGGGGACAACCGGTCATCATCGACAATCGCGCCGGTGCCGGCGGCAATGTCGGGGCGGAAATCGTCTACCGCGCCGATCCCGACGGCTACACCTTGTTGTGCAGCCCGCCTGGACCGCTGTCGATCAACCACAATCTCTACAAGACGCTGCCTTACGACTGGACCAAGTTCGTGCCCATCGGCGTGCTCGCCCTGGTGCCCAACGTCATCACCGCACGACCCGACCTGCCTGCGGCTTCGCTGCAGGAGTTCATCGCCTACGCCAAGGCCAATCCCGGCAAGGCGACCTACGCCTCGCAAGGCAACGGCTCGACCTCGCATCTTTCCGCGAGCAACCTCGCGACCCTGGCCGGTATCGAGCTGGTGCACGTGCCCTACAAAGGCGAGGGTCCGGCGCTGGTCGACATCACGGCCGGCCGGGTCGACATCTTCATCGGCAACATCTCGGCGGCGTTGCGCTTCGAGAAAGCCAAGCAGGTGAAGTTCCTGGGACTCGCCAGCCGCAGCCGCAGCCCGGTCGCGCCCGACGTGCCGATCACGGCCGAGCTCGGCCTGCCCGGGTTGGTGGCCAGTGCCTGGTTCGCCCTGGTGGCACCGCCCGGCACACCCGACGCCGTGGTGCAGAAGATCAATGCCGATTTGGTGGCAGCGCTGAAGCAGCCGGACGTACGCACCAAGTTCCTCGAGCTGGGCGCCGAACCGCAGGGCGGGACCACGGCGCAGACTGCCGCTTTCATCAAGGACGAAGAAGCGCGCTGGCGCGAGGTCATCAAGTCGGCCAACGTCACGCTGGAGTAAGAGGTTCGCATGGACATCGGTCATCACGAACCCACCGCCGACGGCCAGCACGGCGGGTGGCCCGAAGACTCGCTCGCCCGTGTGCCCTATTGGGTCTACCAGGACGCCGACAACTATGCCCGCGAGCTGCAGCGACTGTTCGAGGGCGCGACCTGGAACTTCGTCGGCCTGGAAGCGGACATCCCCGACAAAGGCGACTATCGCACCAATCATGTCGGCAGCCTGCCGGTGATCGTCGTGCGCGACGCCGACGGCGCCATCAACTGTTTCGAGAACCGCTGCGCCCATCGGGGCGCGTTGATCGCCTTCGACGACGGCGGCAACGTCCAGAACCAGTTCAAGTGCATCTATCACGCGTGGAGCTACGACCTCTGCGGCAACCTGCGCGGCATCGCCTTCGAGCACGGCATCAACGGCATCGGCGGCATGCCTAAGGACTTTCGCCGCGAGCGGTTCGGGCCGCGCAAGCTGCGCACCACGACGCTGGGCGGCTTGATCTTCGCGACGCTGTCGTCCGACACGCCGCCGATCGAGGAGTATCTCGGCGCAGAGGTGCTCGGCCGGTTGAAGCGGGTGATGAATCGACCGATCAAGGTCATGGGCCGCTTCGTGCAGGCGTTGCCCAACAACTGGAAGCTCTACGTCGAGAACGTCAAGGACACTTACCACGCGAGCCTGTTGCACCTGTTCTTCGGCACCTTCCGCATCACCCGCTTGACCCAGGGCGGCGGCGTGCTGGTCAGTCCCGACGGCGGCCACCATGCCAGCTACACCATCGACAAGGCCGAGGACGCCCAAACGACGGCCTATCGCGACCAGGGTATCCGCACCGAGAAGCAGGACTACAAGCTTGCCGACCCGCGGCTGCTCGACACCGTCGAGGAGTTCGGCGATCGCATCCAGCTGCAGATCCTGTCGGTCTTCCCGGCCCTGATCGTCCAGCAAATCTAC
>VGCQ01000306.1 GCA_016870055.1 Alphaproteobacteria bacterium
CGAGGTCCGAACGGCGAGGAAATGCGCGATCCCGGTCTCGGCGTAGCAAGGGCGGGAGCGCCCAATCGTCTGCCGTCCTCGTCGAACCATCCCTCGGGCTCGTCGTCCGGCGCAAATCGCCAGAATGTCTGTCGGGTGTCGCCCTCTTCGCCGAAGGAAACGTAGAGGGGACAGGGCGCGCCGTCGGGCGTCACGCCCTGGGCGACGCGCACGACGTCCAAGGCGGCCGGGAAGGCCTCGACAAGGTCGAGCAGCTCCCGACCAGCCGCACCGAACTGGCTAGCGGCCAAAACGACTTCGGCCGACGATGGGTCTATTCCGCGCGAGAAGTCGCAGGCCTGGCGGCGTGCTGCAGGGGCGGCCTCGGATCGGCTGAAGCTGTCAGGCTCCGGCTGAACACGCTCGGGAGTCCGACCGAGGCGGCCATAGTCCGGTGTCCGGACATGCGCCATGGCGTCCACGGCCGAAAGGCCGGCCAAGCAAAAGGCGATGATGGCAACCCGCATCATCGCGAACGTAGCGTCCGGCGAACGCGGGCTCCACCTGGAATCTCGCGGGCGATTCACAGCGACTGATTCAACGGCCGATCCCGGTCAGCCGCTGCACCACGTCGAACTGGATCTGTGCCGCCTCGACCATCTCGGCGATCGGCACCGATTCGTTGGCGGCGTGACCCTGTGCGCCGGAGCCCGGCCCGAAATTGATGATCTCGATGCCGTCGTCGGCGTAGTAGCGGCCGTCGCTCACGCCGGTGGCGTTGAGGAACTTCACCGTGCGGCCAGCCTGCTTCTTCACCGCCGCCTCGAACGCCGCGACCGCCTGGCCGTTCTCGGGGGCGTAGAAGCCGTTGGTGCCGGTCAGGAACTCGACGGCGTAGGTGGCCTTGGGCTCGCCCGCCTTGTCGATCACCGCCTTCAGCTCTTTGAAGGCGTCCTCGACCTTCTCGTCAGGCAGCAGACGGCGATCGATCTCGACGGTGCAGGCCGAGGGCACGACGTTGGTGTTGTGTCCGCCGTGGAACATGCCGAGGTTGACCGTCGATCGCATGGCGCCCCTCACGCGCTTGGGCAGCACCTTGTCGTAGTGCGTCTGCAGCGCACCGACCAGCCGCATCATGCGCAGAATGGCGTTGTCGCCGGCCGACGGATTGCCGGCATGGGCGGCGCGGCCCTTGGTCGTGATCTTGGCCCACATCACGCCGCGCTCGGCCACGATCAAGTTGTTCTCGGTCTGCGCGCCCAGGATCAGCGCGTCGGGCCGCACCTTGCCGCTCTTGCGCAAGAACGCCATGCCGTCGGGGCCGAGATTCTCCTCGTCGGCCACGAAGGTGAAGATGAGCTCGCCCCTCTGAGGCCCGCCGCGTCGGGCGATCTCCTCGGCGAGCCAGAGCTGCACCGCCATGCTGCCTTTGCAGTTGCCGGCGCCCAGGCCGTAGACCAGCCCACCCTTGACCAGCGCCTTGTAGGGGTCGCTCTTCCAGTTGGCGCGTTCGCCGACGCCCACCGTGTCGACATGGGCGTTGAAGGCGACGACCGGGCCTTTGGCTTTGGCCTTGCGGCGCGCCACGACGTTGTCGACGCCCTTGGTCTTGGTCGCGATCCCGACTTTGTAGCCCGCCTTGGCCAGCCGTTTGGCCGCATAGGCGCAGATCTCGACCGAGGTGCCGGGCGGGTAGGGGCTCGGCAGAGCGATCAGATCGGACAGGATGGAGACGAGATCGGACGCGAGTTTCTTGGACACGAGTTCTTCCTTGATCATCGGTTCGCCAGCTCTTCCAGCACTGCGACCAGCACGCGGGCGCCGGCGGCGAGATCGGCGGGAGTGGCGTTTTCGGCTTCGTTGTGGCTGACGCCGCGCTCGCAGGGCACGAAGATCATGCCGGCCGGGCAGAGCCGGGCGATGTGCATGGCGTCGTGGCCGGCGCCGGACGGCATGTCCATGTTGGAGAGCGCCAGCGCATCGGCCTTGGCGCGCACCAGGTCGATCACTTTGGGATCGAAGTCGGTCGGCGCGACGGCGGTCACGCGATCGATCTTGGCCTGGCAGGGTGCCGCCCGGCTGGCCACGATGTCGCGCAACGTCTTCTCGTGCGCTTCCAGCACGTCGTTCGAGGGATGGCGCATGTCGATGGTGAAGCTCGCCTTGCCGGGCACGGTGTTGGGCGAGCCGGGCTGGACGTCGACTCGGCCGATGGTGAAGCGCAGCGTGTCGTCGGCGTCGGCCGTGGCCTCATACATGGCCGCAGCGATCCGCGTCGCGGCGGCGAAGGCGTCCTTGCGGTTGGCGCGCGGCGTGGTGCCGGCATGGGCTTCCTCGCCCATGGCCTGCACGATGAAGCGCCGGCTGCCCTGGATGCCGGTGACCACGCCGATGGTCGTGCGCTCGCTCTCGAGCCGCGGGCCCTGCTCGATATGGGCCTCGACATAGCCGCCGAGCGCAAAGCCGGGGTCGCCGTCGCGCATCGGCGCCGGCGCGGCCCTGAGCGTCTCGGCGAGCGCATCCTTCAGCACGACGCCATTCCAGTCTTCGACCAGAAGCATGTCGTCGAGCTTGTAGTGACCGGCGAACACCGCCGAGCCCATGGCGCCGGGCTGGAAGCGCGAGCCTTCCTCGTTGGTCCAGGCGACGGCAATGACCGGCCGCCTGGTCTTGATGCCGGCATCCTCGAGCGCTTCGAGCGCCTCGAAGGCGGCCAGCACGCCGTACATGCCGTCGAACCTGCCGCCCGTCGGCTGGCTGTCCATGTGCGAGCCGCTCGCCACCGGCGGGGCGTCGGCGTCTTGGCCTTCCCGGCGCACGAAAAGATTGCCGATGGCGTCGGTGAACACCGCGAAGCCGCGGGCCTCGGCCCAAGAGGCGAGCAGCTTGCGCGCCTGCGAGTCCTCGCGCGACAGCGCCTGGCGATTGACGCCGCCCTTGGGCGTGCCGCCGAGTTTTGCCATGTCGGCGTGCCGCTGCCACAGACGGTCCTCGCGAACGGCCTTGGCCCCGCTCATGTGCTCCCTCCCACTTGTTGGCTGAGCTATAGCGGCCCCATAGTCGCGCATCAATCGGGAGGCCCGTATGCACAATCACCTCGACCGCAATCTGATCGGCTACGGCCCCAACCCGCCCGATCCGCAATGGCCGGGCGAGGCGCGCATCGCCGTGAGCTTCGTGCTGAACTACGAGGAGGGCGGCGAGAACACCATCCTGAACGGCGACGCGGGCTCGGAGGTCTTCCTGACCGAGACGCCGGGCGGCACGCCGATCGTGGGCGGGCGCGATTTGTCGACCGAATCGATGTACGAGTACGGCAGCCGGGCCGGCTTCTGGCGCATCCTGCGGCTGTTCGCCGAGCGCAACATGCGCTTCACATCCTGGGCGGTCGGCCGCGCGCTGGAGCTCAATCCGCTGGCCGGCAAGGCGATGGCCCAGGCCGGCCACGAGGTGGCGAGCCACGGCTGGCGCTGGATCAACTACAAGGATTTTACGCTCGAGCAGGAGCTGCTGCACATCAAGCGCGCGGTCAAGGCGATCGCCGACACCGCGGGCAAGCCGCCGGTCGGCTGGTACACCGGCCGCTTCGGCATGAACACGCTGTCGGCCGTGATCAAGCATGGCGGTTTTCTGTATTCCAGCGACTCCTATTCCGACGACCTGCCCTACTGGGTGAGCGTCGACGACAAACCGCATCTCGTCATTCCCTATACGCTGGAAGTGAACGACATGAAGTTCGCCGTGCCGCCCGGCTTCAGTTCGGGCGACGGTTGGCTGCAGGCGATGAAGGACAGCTTCGACGTGCTCTACGGCGAGGGCGCGCGCGCGCCCAAGATGATGTCGATCGGGCTGCACTGCCGACTGGCCGGTCGGCCGAGCCGGGCGGCGAGCCTGGCGCGCTTCCTCGACTATGTCGCGTCGAAGCCCAAGGTGTGGGTGGCGACGCGCGAGGAGATCGCGCGACACTGGATGACGGTGCATCCGAGTTCTTGACGCCGCGTGCACCGGCCGGTGGGCGTGGTAGACATCAGCCATGCGTAGTTCGACTGCCGATTCGCCTACCACCGCCACCATGATGCTGCGCGCGCTGGCGCGCTTTCCCGGCCGCACGGCCTTCGTGTGGGACGGCGGCCGCTTGACCTACCGTGGCGCGCGCGATCTGATCGGTCGCCTGCAGGCGGCGATGGCGGCGGCCGGTCTGAAGAAGGGGCAGACCGCGGCCTTCTTGAGCGCCAACAGTGCGGAGACGTGGTGCGCCGGCGTGGCGGCGCAAGCGCTGGGGCTGGTTTGCACCTGGCTGCATCCGCTGGGCGCACTTGCCGACCATCTCGACGTCATCGAGGATGCCGGCGCCACGGCACTCGTTGTCGATCCTAAGTCGCATGCCGGCCGTGGCGGCGAGCTTGCCGCTCAGGCGGCCGATCGTTTGGCTGTCGTGCTCACCATGGGAAAAGCTGATTTCGGCCGCGATCTCGTGGCGGCGGCGGAGCAGGTCGGCGCGGCCGAGCCGGTCGACCTCGCCGACGCCGACGACTACGCCATCATCAACTACACCGGCGGCACCACCGGCAAGTCGAAAGGTGCGATCCGTCGCCATCGCTCGAGCGCTGCGTCGGTGCTTGCGACGGCGGCCGACTTCGAGCTGCCCGAGGTGCCGCGCTACCTGGCGGCCGCGCCGATCACCCACGTTTCAGGCACCAAGGTCGTGCCCTCGCTGCTCAAGGGCGGCACCGTCCACCTCTTGAAGGGGTTCGAGCCGGAACGCTTTCTCGCCACCATCGAACGCGAGAAGATCAACTTCACCCTGATGGTGCCGACCATGATCTACGTGCTGTTGGATCATCCGCGGCTGCCGCAGACCGATCTCTCGTCGCTGGAGTTGATCCTCTACGGCGCCTCGCCGATGTCGCCGACGCGCCTGGTCGAAGGGCTGGAGCGGATCGGACCGGTGTTCAGCCAGCTCTATGGCCAGACCGAGTGCTATCCCGTGAGCGTGCTGCGCAAGGCCGATCACGACACCAAGCGGCCGGAGCTGTTCGCCTCGTGCGGTTTCCCGATCGCCTCGTGCAACGTCAGCTTGCGCGACGACGACAACCAGGAGGTCGAGCCGGGTGAGGCGGGCGAGATCTGCGTGCGCGCCGCGCACGCCATGGAGCAGTATTGGAGACGACTCGAGCAGACCGCCGAGACCTTCAAAGGTGGCTGGCTGCATACCGGCGACATCGCGCGCGCCGACGAGCGCGGCTATCTCTACATCGTCGATCGCAAGAAGGACATGATCGTCTCGGGCGGCTTCAACATCTTCCCGCGCGAAGTCGAGGATGTGCTGTCCGCGCATCCCGACGTGGCGATGGCGGCGGTTATCGGCGTGCCGCACGACAAGTGGGGCGAGGCCGTCGCCGCCTTGATCGTCGCCAAGCCGGGCACCCGACCCGAGCCCGAGGCGCTGATGCAGCACGTCAAGGACCGCAAGGGCAGCACCCATGCGCCCAAGCAGGTCGAGTTCGTCGACAGCCTGCCGCTCACCGCCGTCGGCAAGGTCGACAAGAAGGCGTTGCGGGCGAAGTACTGGGCCGGACGGTCCCGGCAGGTCGGCTGATTTCGATCACGCAGCGCGCCGGGTCGCGTGCACGATCGGCCGTCGCTGGCTCTTCGCGATGGTCACAATTGTAACAATCTTGGAACTGAATTGCTTCGTGCGATGGAGTAACGACGCCGCCTAACAGTTCAAAATAGAAGAAAATTCCTCCTTGAAGTTCATGGCGCGTTCCGACTCCCATCGAATTCGAAACGCTGTGCGAATCTCGACGATGCAGGGTTTACCGCTCGCCTCGAATCGTGCCAGCAATGGCTGGTTGTGACCGCTTTGCGCTCCACCATCGCGGGCCTCGGCCTGCTCGCCGCGGCTCTGCTCGTCTCCGGATGTCAGAACATCCTGGGCGGCACGCCGCCGACGACAGCGGCC
>VGCQ01000307.1 GCA_016870055.1 Alphaproteobacteria bacterium
CGGCGTCGGTGGCGGCTATGGCGCAGCGCTCGCCCAGGCTGGCGCCGACGTCACCTTCATCGCCCGCGGCCGGCACCTCGCGGCCATGAAGGCGCATGGCCTCAAGCTCGAGAGCCCGCGCGGCGACATCCATCTCGTGCCGACCCAGGCGACCGACGATCCCGCGACGGTGGGCCCGGTCGACGTCGTGCTGTTCTGCGTAAAACTGTGGGACGTCGAAAGTGCCGGCGCCGCGATCAGGCCGATGGTCGGCGAAGGGACGGCGGTGATCCCGCTGCAGAACGGCGTCGATGCCGCCGAGCGGCTGGCGCCGATCGTGGGTGCTCGGGCGGTGATGGGCGGCGTCGCCAACATCAGCGCCACCATCGCCGCTCCCGGCGTCATCCGACAGACCGGCACGCTGCTGCGCATGGTGTTCGGCGAGCTCGACGGCACGCCGAGCCCGCGGGCCCAGGCGTTCGCCACATTGTGCGCCAAGGCCGGCATCGATGGCGGGCCGTCGGGGTCGATCCTGACCGACCTCTGGATGAAGTTCATCCTGCTCGCCTCGAACGCCAGCATCATGGCGCTGGCCCGCCTGCCGATCGGCCAGCTGCGCGACGACCCCGACATCGCGCCATGGTTCACCACAGCCTACGAAGAGGTGACAGCGGTCGGCCGCGCCGCCGGCGTGCCGTTGCCGGCCGACGCGGTCGAGAAAATCCTGGAGTTCAACCGCAATGCGCCGCCGCAGCTCATCCCTTCGATGGCCGTCGACCTGTTGCGCGGCAATCGCTTGGAACTGCCGTGGCTGTCGGGCAAAGTCGTCGAGCTGGGCCGCAAGCACGGCGTGCCGACGCCGCTACACGGTTTCATGTATGCGGCGCTAAAGCCCTACATCATGGGCAGGCCCGCTTAGGAGAGGACCATGCGCCTGCTGTTCACTGTCCTGCTTGCGATCTCAGGTCTCGCCGGCTTCGCCGTTGCCGCCGATCTCAAAGTATTGACCGCCGGCGCCTTCAAGCCGGCGGCGCTGGAGATCGCCGCCGAATTCGAGAAGACGACCGGCCATAAGGTCACGGTCGAGAACGACACCGCGGGCGGCGTCGGGCGGCGGGTCGGCGCCGGCGAGTATTTCGACGTCGTGGTCATCCCGCCGCTGGTCCTCGGCCCCTATCTCGGCAACCGCGTGGTCGAGAGCAGCGCCCGGGCGTTGGCCCGGGCGGGCATCGGCGTCGCCGTCAAGAAAGGCGCGCCGCTGCCCGACATCTCGACCGTCGACGCCTGGAAGCAGAGCCTGCTCGCGGCGCGCGCCATCGCCTACACCGACCCGGCCTCGGGCGGCACGGCGGGAACCTATCTCGCCAACCTGTTCGTGAAGATGGGCATCGCCGATCAGCTCAAGCCCAAGAGCGTGCTGGTGAAGGGCGGGCTCGCCGCCGAGAAGCTCGTGAGCGGCGAGGCCGACATCGCCTTGCAGCCGTCGAGCGAGCTTCTCGCCGTGCCCGGCGCGCAGTTCGTCGGACCGATCCCGCTCGACGTCCAGTACTACATCCCCTACTCGGGCGGCATTTCCACCGCCTCGCGCCAGCCCGCGGCGGCGGCCGAGCTGATGCGCGCCTTCGCCGATCCCCGCAACCTGCCTTTGCTCAAGCGCAAAGGCCTCGACGAGCCCTGATCGCTACGCTCTCAGGTCCTTCACCGCCTCGGTCCAAGCGCCGATCGTGTGATCGATATCGGCGCGGGTATGGGCCAGGCTGACATAGTATTTGGTCTCGCCCTTCATGATGCCGCGAGCCCTCAAGAGCTGATTGAAGCGTCGCGCCATCGCCGCGTCGCCCTTCAGCGTATCGCGGTAATCCTTGATCGGCTGGTCGGTGAAGTAGACGTCGAACAGCGGCGGCTCGCCGATCACCTGGGCGGCGATGCCCGCCTTCTTCAGGATGCCGTCGAGGGCCGCCATCAATTCGCGCCCGGTGGCGAACACCTGCTCGTAGGCGCCGGGCCGCTTCAGGATCTCCAAGGTGGCGAGGCCCGCGACCGCGGCTAGCGGATTGCCCGACAGCGTGCCGACCTGGAACAGGAAATCCTCGTCGGCCACGGCGAGCTTGTCGAAGTGCTTCATGATGTCGGCGCGGCCGGCGATGGCAGCCAGCGCGAAGCCGCCGCCCACGATCTTGCCCAGGGTGCAGATGTCGGGGGTGACGCCGTAATACTCCTGCGCGCCGCCATAGGCGAAGCGGAAGCCGGTCACGACCTCGTCGAAGATCAGCGGGATGCCGTGCTTGGCGGTGACCGCACGCAGCGCCTGCAGGAAGCCCAGCTTGGGCGGGATCAGGCGCTGGAACGGCTCGACGATGACACCGGCCAGCTCGTCCTTCTGTTCCTCGATCAGGCTTTCGACCATCGCGATGTCGTTGAAGGCGGCGATCAGCATCTCGTCCTGCACCGACTTCGGAATGCCCGCCGAGTCGGGGATCGGCCGCGGGAAGTTGCCCGGCCGCTTGGGCGCGAGCGACATCAGCGCGTAGTCGCTCATGCCGTGATAGCCGCCCTCGAACTTCAGGATCTTGTCGCGCCGGCGGAACGCGCGGGCGGCGCGCATGGCGTAGAGATCGGCCTCGGTGCCGGTGCAGACGAAGCGTACCTGCTCGGCACACGGCACCGCTGCGCAAACCGCCTCGGCGAGCGCGATGCCGTGCCGGTTGTTGCCGAAAAAAGTCGTGCCGAGCGGCGCCTGCGCCTGCACGGCCGCCGTGACCTCGGGATGGCCGTGGCCGACGAACATCGGCCCCGAGCCCAGCAGGAAATCGACATACTCGCGACTGGCCTCGTCCCAGACGCGACCGCCTTTGCCGTCGCGGATCACGACCTCGGCCGGCATGTTGCCGAACGTGCCGCCCGGCAGCACGCGCTTGGCCTGCTCGACCAGGCGGTCGAGCGGCTCCAGAGCAGTCTGTACGTTCATGTTCCCCTCCTACTCGATCGGCACGAAGATAGAATGGCGCATCTTGCCCTCGACCGCCTTGGAGAAATGGCCCTTGCCGTGGGTGTCCTCGACCAGCAGCACCTCGCCGGCGCCGATGATGCGGGTCTCGCCGTCGCTCGCCTGGATGGAAACGGCGCCGTCGAGGTTGATGATGTATTGTCGCCGCGGCGCGGGATGCCATTCGTAGTCGTAGGTGCCGGGCGTCTGGCGGAAGATGATGCCGGTCGCCAGAAAGGTGGCCGAGGTCTTGCCGCCGCGGCCTTCGTGCTTCCACTCGACCTCGATGTCGCGGAAATGCGTCTCGCCCGCGGCGTCGACATAGAGATTGTGGATGCGCATAGACCCCTCCCGGCTTGCCGTTTTCCCAGCAGAGCTTAGAACGAAACCATGCTGAGAAAACCCGTCGAGGCCGCTCTTTTCGACATGGACGGTCTGCTGCTCGATACCGAGGCCATCTATATCCAGGCCATGCAGGCGTCGGCCCGGTCGGTCGGCCGCGACATGCCGCTGGCTCTCTGCCACGCCATGATCGGCGTGCCCGGCCCCGACTGCAATCTCATGATCGAACGGCACTATGGCGAGGGCTTCAGCATCGCCGAATACCGCCAGCATTTCTCGGGTCATCTGCGGCGCCTGTTCGAGCCCGGCATTCCGCTCAAGCCCGGCGTGGTCGAGCTTCTCGATTTCCTGGCCGACCGCGGCCTGCCGGTCGCCGTCGCGACGTCGGCTGGGCGGACATCCGCCGAGCATCATCTCGGCAAAGCGGACCTGCTCGGGCGTTTCAACGCGGTCGCCACGCGCGACGATGTCGAGCGGGCCAAGCCGCATCCCGACGTCTATCTCGAAGCGGCGCGGCGGCTGGGCATCGCCCCCGAGCGCTGCCTCGCCTTCGAGGACTCCAACATCGGGCTGGTCGCCGCCCACGCCGCCGGCACCATGGCCTTCATCGTGCCCGACATCCTGGCGCCGTCCGAGGAGGCGCGGACAAAGTCACTGCAAGTCCTGCCCGACTTGCACGCCGCGCTGAGTCTGCTGCGCGACCATCTCTAGAACTTCTCCACCCACGGCCGCACTTCGACCTCCCAGCTCCAGGCGCTGCGGTGCTGCTGCAGGGTCGCCCAGTAGGTTTCGGCGATGGCATCGGGATCGAGCAGGCTGTCGGGCGCGTTGTCGGGCACCGGCCGCGCGGTACTCCGAATGCCGCCGTCGATCACGAAATGGGCGACATGGATGCCCTTGGGCGACAGCTCGCGCGCCATCGACTGGGCAAGCCCGCGCAGCGCGAACTTGCCCATGGCGAAGCTCGCCGACAGGGGAAAGCCTTTGACGCCGGCGGTGGCGCCGGTGAGGAAGATCGCGCCGTGGCCGGTGGGCAGCATGCGCCGGGCGGCCTGCTGCGACACCAGAAAGCCGCCGAAAGCGCTGATCTCGACGGCGCGCCTGACCTCGTCGGGCGGCAGGTCGACCAGCGCGCCGCGCACCCGGCTGCTGGCGTTGTAGACCACGACGTCGGGCGTGCGACCGGCGGCGTCGAGCGCGGCGAACAGTCGGGCGACATCGGCCTCGTCGGCGGCGTTGCAGGCATGGACCGCCGCGCCGGTCTGCTTGGCGAGGTCGGCCAGCTTGTCGACCTGACGGGCGGCCAGCGCGACGGCAAGACCGTGGCGGGCGAACAGGCGAGCGAGTGAGGCGCCGAGGCCGGGGCCGGTACCGACGATCAGCGCGGAACTGTATTGCGGCTTTTGCATGAGGTCTCCTCGTTGCTGGCGATTCGGCACAGGTATAGGCTTTCATGCAACCAGGAAGGAGGCCGCCATGGACCAGACCCAGCCGGTCGGCCGTATCGACGTCATCTCCGACGCGATCTGCCCGTGGTGCTATATCGGCAAACGCCATCTCGAAGGCGCCCTCGACATCCTCGAAAAGCAGCGCCTGCGCTTCACCGTCGCCTGGCATCCCTTCCAGCTCAATCCCGACATGCCGCGCGAGGGCGTCGACCGGGCCCAGTATCGCTTGGCCAAGTTCGGCAGCGCCGAGCGCTCGCGCGAGATCGACCAACGCGTCTCCGGCGCCGCCGCCACCGTCGGCTTGGATTTTCATCTGGAGCGGCTGACGCGGACCCCCAACACCCTCGACGCCCATCGCGTGATTCGGCTGGCCGGCGCGAAAGGCGTGCAGGATGGCGTGGTCGAAGCACTGTTCGCCGGCTACTTCTGCAACGGTGCCGATATCGGCGACGCGAACGTGCTGGCCGAGCTTGGCGCCAAGGGCGGCCTGGACCGCGACGAGATCACCGCCATGCTGGCGAGCGACGGCGGACTGAAAGAGGTCGCCGCCGCCGATCGCATGGCGCGCAACGCCGGCATCCAGGGCGTGCCGAGCTTCGCCCTGCAAGGCCATGTCCTGTTCTCCGGCGCCGTGCCGGCCGACGAAATGGCGCAGGCCTTCCATCGCGCCTGGGAGATCCTGAAGAACCGCGCAGCCTGATCACGCCGCTTCTCGGCGGCCGGGCTCCGCGGTCACGAAGCGTTGTACGGATCGCGAGTTGTATCCAATGTTTCTTCGATTAGTCTGAACGCTCCACCTGATATTTGTTAAGCCGACAGGGATCGGGTGAGCTGAGATGAAGGTACCATCGACTGGCGGGCGCAGCGGCCTACACCCGACGCGCCATGGCAAACGTCCCGGCTGGCCATGATCGGTGCCCGGCCACTGCTGCTGCTGGTCGCCGTCGCGATGGCGTGGCTCGGCGCCGCCAGTTCCGCGCTGGCGCAGAAACGCGGCGGTGTGCTGCGGCTGTACCAGCTCGACAACCCGTCCAGCGCGTCGATCCACGAGGAGTTCGCGACGGCGGCCGTCGTGCCGTTCATGCCGCTATTCAACAACCTCGTGGCGTTCGATCCCGGCCAGCCGCAGAACAGCGAGACGTCGATCGTGCCCGACCTGGCCGAGTCGTGGCGCTGGAACAACGACA
>VGCQ01000308.1 GCA_016870055.1 Alphaproteobacteria bacterium
AGGATCGCTCATCATGAACCCCGCAACCCTGCACGACAACGCACGGACTCTGGTGCTGACCGGCGCCAGCCGCGGCATCGGACATGCCACCGTGAAGAAATTCAGTGCCGGCGGTTGGCGCGTGATCACCGTGTCGCGCCAACCGTTCAGTGCGCTCTGCCCGTGGCCGAGCGGCGGCGAGAATCATGTGCAGCTCGATCTCGCCGATCCGGTCGATGTCGGCCGCGGCATCGAGCAGATCCGCGCCCGGCTCGCCGGCGGCCGGCTGGATGCCTTGGTGAACAATGCGGCGATCTCGCCCAAGAGCGGCAAGGGCGACCGGCTGGGCGCCATCGACACGCCGTTCGATTTGTGGCACCAGGTCTTCAACGTGAATTTCTTCGCGCCGGTGGCGCTGGCACGCGGCCTGATCGAGGAGCTGTCGACGGCACGTGGCGCCGTGGTCAATGTCACCTCGATCGCCGGTAGCCGCGTGCACCCCTTCGCGGGCTCCGCCTACGCCACTTCCAAAGCGGCGCTGGCCGCGCTGACCCGCGAGATGGCGCACGATTTCGGGCCGCGCGGCATTCGCGTCAACGCCATCGCGCCCGGCGAGATCGACACCTCGATCCTGTCGCCCGGCACGGAGAAGATCGTCGAGAACCAGATCCCCATGCGACGCCTCGGCACGCCGGACGAAGTGGCCGATGTGATCCACTTCCTGTGCGAGAAGGGCGCGAGCTATGTCAGCGGCGCCGAGATTCAGATCAACGGCGGTCAGCACGTCTAGGAGCACCGGCATGGACACGATCATCAGCATCAAGGGCGAGACCGGCCGCGACGCGCGCCGCCGCATCCGCGCCGGTGCCTTCCGGCTGCCGACCTCCGGCATGGCGCCGGGCTATGTGCAGGGCAACCTCGCGATCCTGCCCAAGCAGTTCGCCGCCGATTTCGCGCGCTTCTGCCAGCTCAATCCCAAGCCCTGTCCGCTGCTCGGCCAGTCCGAGCCGGGCGACTGGCGCCTGCCGTCGTTGGGCGAGGATCTCGACATTCGCACCGACATTCCGCGCTATCGCGTGTGGAAGAAGGGCGAGCTGATCGAGGAGGTCGACGACCTCAAAAATGTATGGCGCGACGACCTGGTGTCGTTCGTGCTGGGCTGCTCGTTCTCCTTCGAGGAAGCGCTGATCGAGAACGGGCTGGAACTGCGCCACCAGACCTGCAACAGCAACGTGCCGATGTACCGCACCAACATCCAGTGCACGCCGGCGGGCCCGTTTCATGGACCGATGGTGGTGTCGATGCGGCCGTTCAAGCCGGCCGACGCCATCCGCGCCGTGCAGGTGACGACACGCTTCCCCTCGGTGCACGGCGCGCCGGTGCATCTCGGCAAGCCGGAGCTGATCGGCATCAAGGACATCGCCAAGCCCGACTACGGCGACGCCGTGCCGGTGCGCGACGACGAGCTGCCAGTGTTCTGGGCCTGCGGCGTCACCCCGCAGTCGGTGGTGGCCACGGTCAAGCCGGAGTTCTGCATCACCCACGCGCCGGGCTATATGCTGGTGACCGACCTTCTCAATTCGCGCCTCGCCGTTCTTTGACGATGCCGCGTCTTGCGTTCGATGTCGGCAGCGCCGAGATCGGACAGCTGGTGGTCGCGGGCTGGACCGGCCGCGATGCCGCAGCGCTCGAGCGCCATATCGAGGAGTTGAAGGCGATCGGCGTGCAGCCGCCGTCGAAGGTGCCGCTGTACTACCGCCTCGCCGCAAGCCTGCTCACGCAGGCCGACGCGGTCCAGGTCCTGGGTGATGACACCTCCGGCGAGGCCGAGCCCGTGCTGGTCGGTTCGCCGGACCGCCTATGGGTGACGATCGGTTCCGACCATACCGACCGCAAGGTCGAGAGCTACGACGTGGCGGTCGCCAAGCAGGCTTGCCCCAAGGTGGTGGGCCGCACGGCCTGGCGCTTCGAGGATGTCGAGCCGCACTGGGACCGATTGATCCTGCGCAGCTTCATCGCCGAGGGCGGCAGGAAGGTGCCCTACCAGGAAGGCCTTTTGGCCAGGATTCTCGCACCGCGGGATCTGATTGCCGGCTGGCGCGGCGACAAGCGGCTGCCGGCCGGAGTCGTGATGTTCTGCGGCACTCTGCCGGCGATCGGCGCCATCCGACCCTCTGTGCGTTTCGACATGGAGCTCGAGGATCCGGTGCTCGGCCGCACGCTCACGCACCACTATACGATCGAAGCGCTGCCCGCCGTGTCCTGAGCGACGAAGTCGACGACGGCCGCAATCACGGACGGGTCGGCGAGCAGGCGGTTGTGGCCGAGGCCGTGCGTGACCACGAGCTCGGCATGCGGCAGAACATGAGCGGCCCGCGCCGCCTCGACGACAGGCACACGACGGTCGTTCCGATCGTGGATCAAGAGCAGCGGCAGATCGGCCTTGCCGACGATGTTGCGAACGTCGAAGTCGGTCGCCGGGCGGCCGACATAGGTTTCGACCGAGCGGATGAACGCCGTCCGTCCGCGCGCCGACAAGCCCACCGCCGACGCGAAGCGCTGCAGCTCGCGCTTGATCGAGGACGGCGCGGCGATCAAGGCAGCGCGGCGGGCGCCGCCGCTTTGCGTCACCGCATAGAGGCTGACGGCGCCGCCCATCGAATGGCCGACCACGGCTTGGACCCCACCCAACTTCGACAGCGTCCGCTCGATGGCGGCGACGAACTGCACGACGGTGAGCTCGTCGCCGGTCGACTCGCCGTGCGCCGGCACGTCGAGCGCGACTGCCGACAGACCTCGGTCGACCAGCGCCTCGACCATGGCGGCGAACTGCATGCGGCTGCCTTCGAAGCCGTGGACCAGCAGCACCGCCGGCCCCTGCCCCCAGCGCCAGGCCACCAGGCCATCGCCGAGATCGAGGCGCTCGTCGGCGGCCGGCAATTCGAGGTCGGGCGGCGGCCGGACATGGCGACGAGGCCGCAGCATCATGCGGCGGAAGACGGGCGCCACCAACGCCGGCGCGATGTGGCTGGCGGCGGCGAGGGCTGCGATCGGCAAGGGCAAGGACGGCATGGCAATCTCCCAATTGTGTATATGCATTTAATTCGCCGTCCCGTGTCCTTCAAACGAAGAACCCTGCGCTTTACGTGACTTTTCTTCATGCGCATGGCTTCCCTGCGGGCGCGCGCTTGATCGGGGGATATCGGTAAACGTACGTTCAGCCCGGATGGGGAGGAACGGGCGACAATGATCAAGGGCGCATATGACGGCATCAATGTTCTCGACTTCACGCAGGGTGTTGCCGGGCCGCATGCCTCCATGCTGCTGGCGCTGCACGGCGCCGATGTCGTCAAGATCGAGCCGCCCGAAGGCGACTGGGGCCGCGCCCTGGGCGAGTTGAAGGGCGATCACTGCGCCCATTCGGTGGCCTTCAACCGCGGCAAGCGCTCGATTGCGCTCGACCTCAAGTCGGCCGACGGCAAGGCGGTGGTCGACAAGCTGATGGCCAAAGCCGACGTGGTGCTCGAGAGCTTCCGGCCCGGCGTGATCGCACGGCTGGGTTTCGGCTACGAGGACGCCAAGAAGCTCAATCCCCGGGTGATCTACTGCTCGGTGTCGGGCTTCGGTCAGAGCGGCCCCTACAGCAAGCGGCCGACCGTCGACGGGCTGATCCAGGCGTTCAGCGGTATGATGGTGATGAACCGGCTGCCCGACGGCACGCCGTGGCGCCAGGGCATGATCGCCGTCGACGTCACGACCGGGCTCTACACTTTCCAAGCGCTGGCGCCGGCACTGATGCGCCAGCTCCGTTACGGCGAGGGCTGCTACATCGATTCCAGCCTGATGCGCGCCGCCGCCGCCTACCAGGGCGCCAAGCTGATGGAATGGGTGTTCTCCAAGGGAACACCGCCGCCGCTCTATATGCCGGCCGGCAGTTACAAGACGGCCAACGGTTACATCATGTTGAGCGCCATGCGGCCGCATCATTTCCGCGCGCTGTTCGAGCTGATCGGCCGCAGGGACATCGCCGACGACCCCGACCTGCAGAGTCACGAGTCGCGCATCAGGAACGCGCCCAGGATCATCAAGGCGCTGAACGAGGAAATGCCCAAGAAGACCACCGAGGAGTGGATCGCGCTGTTGCAGCCCAAGGAAGTGTTCTGCGAACGGGTCAGCAACTACTCCGACTATCTAGAGCACCCGCACGTCAAGGAATCGGGCGCGGTCGACTGGATCGACCAGGATGGTTTTGGCCGCATGCCGGTGGCCAACATCCCCGGCCTGCCACCGGCCTCGCAACACGACGCCCAGCAGCACGCGCCGCACATCGGCGAGAACGGACCGGAGATCCTGGCCGAGCTAGGCTATAGCGCCGCCGAGATCGATGGTCTGTTCGCCCGAGGCGGCGTGCGCGCACCGGCGGTGATGGCCAAGGCAGCGGAGTAGATCCCTGGGATCGCTGGCGTGCCGCCCGTCGATGATCTTCGAGACAAGCGAGTAGGTTGCGTCGAACGCGATCCAGCCTGCAGTCGCTCAGGGCGCCCGACGTTGAAGTGAGGCCGCGCGCGATCCCACATGGTCGAAAGCCGCTCCATGCCCCGCCATGAAACGCTCGACCTCGCCCGCTGAACGCAGGTGGACGATGTTCTTGTGTCCGGCGAAGCGGGCGCACTCTTCGGTGAAACGACGACGGTTGCGGCGATGCGTCTTCATCGCCCACAAGAGAATCGACTGACGACTCAAGAAGGTGCGACCGAGTGATTCGTAATTGCCGGTGCCCCAGAGATTTTCTCGGGTCGCTATGCGGCGGATGGTGCGGCGCAATAGGCGCCACAGGACCAGCGGGAACGGCAAGTCGAGCCAGATCAGCGTGTCGGCCGGCCCCCAGGTGAGGTCGCGAACCTGGCCGTAGATTCCCACGACGATCCAGCCGCCGTCCTTGAGCTCGCACTCGATGCGATGGCGGAACAGCTCGAATGGTGCGGGTTGCCAGTCGCGCGCCCAATAGAGCTGGTCGAGCTCGACGATGCGCAAGCCGGTGCACTCGGCCAGCCGGCCGGCCAGCCAGCTCTTGCCCGATCCGGTCGTTCCGAAGACGACGACACGCTGCACCAAAACCCTCCGCGCCCGATGCATCCATTGCGCGTCAAACTGTAGCGCGAAACCTGCAGCCATCGTAGGGTGCGCGGCGTTGATTGGGGGAGCGTCGATGTCGCAAATACTGTTCCGGAACCTCAACCTGCTCGATCCACGCTGGAACGAACCGCGCGGCGGCTACGAGGTGCTGGTCGAAGGCGACACGATCAAAGAAGTCTCGGCCAGACCGATCAAGACAGCCAAGGCGCGGATCGTCGACTGCGGCAAGCGCACCCTGATGCCGGGGCTGATCGACTGTCACGTCCATGTCTTCCTGGTCGAGGTCAATATCCGCAACCTCGAGAACGTGCCGCTGACCTTGCTGACGGCGCGCGCCGCCGACCTGATGAAGGGTATGATCGATCGCGGTTTCACCACGGTGCGCGACACCGGCGGTGCCGACTGGGGCATCAAGACCGCCGTCGAATCGGGCCTGATCCCTGGTCCGCGGCTGTTCATCTCCGGCCGCGCCATCGGACCGACCGGCGGCCACAGCGATTCGCGGCGTCGCACCGACCAGGGCGCACCCTGCAATTGCTGCAACGCCATGGTCTATTGCATGGCGATCGCCGACGGCGCCGACGAGGTGCGCAAGCTGGTGCGCGAGCAGATGCGCCAGGGCGCCGACCAGATCAAGATCATGTGCTCGGGCGGCGTCGCATCGCCCTACGATCCGCTCGATTCGCTGCAATTCTCCGAGGCCGAGATCGCCGCGGCGACCGACGAAGCGAGGAATTTCGGCCGCTATGTG
>VGCQ01000309.1 GCA_016870055.1 Alphaproteobacteria bacterium
ATAATGTTCTAGGATCGGGAAAGGTCGACGGCGGCAATCTTGCGGAAGAGCAGCGGCGGCACGCTGAACGGCCGGCCGCCGCCGATCGTCGGTCGCTCACCGTGTTGGCGGCGCCAGGGTGATCGTGCCGACGGCGGTGCGGCCGAGCTCGGCGCGGGTGCCGGCGATCTCGATGTAGCGCAGGGTCTGCCAACGCTCGACGAAATTGCGTGCCCAGGGCGAGAGCATGTTGCCCGACTGGCCGAGCGGCATGGCGAAGCGGCTGTTGTCGAGGTCACTCAGGTCGTAGATGCCACGATAGCCCGCGCCATGCACGGCCTCGAACGGCCGGCTGCCGCGGTAGGCGGGTTGGGCGCGGTTGAGCGTCTGGGCACCGCCGTCGGACGGGAAGCGCACCGAGGCAAGGTCGCGCAGCAGCGGCACCATGTCGAACATCGGGTGGCGGTGCGCTGCCTGGTGCTCGCGGCCCCATTGCCAGCTTTCGACCACCGGTCCCTGGCGACGCGCGATCCAGTCCAGCGCGCGGTCGAGTGCAAGCGCGATCGCATCCTCGCAGGTTTCGATCTGGCGTGTCCCGCCGTCGTCGCACCAGCCGGGCTGCTCGCGGATGATGCGCAGCATCAGGGGTACATTGGGGGCAGCTAGCGAGTCGAACAGCTCCTCGCCCAGCTCGTCGGCCAGCAGGCCACGCTGCAGCTCCCAGATCCACGCCGTGTAGATCAACGGCTCCGGTCGGCTGGCCAGCATGAAGCGGTTCCAGCTCCGCAGCAGTTCGTGCGCTTTGGCCGCACGTGGGTTGCGCGGCGCACCCTTCAGCAGCGCCGGCAGCATGTCGTCGGCATCGAGTGTGCGGTTGTCGGCTTGCATGACGATCATGCCGTATACCGGGTGGCGCTCGACCTCGCGCAGCAGCTGGCTGGCGCGGCGCTGACGGTAGGGCTCGGCCCAGTCGCGGCTGATGAAATGGCGGTAGGTGTCGGGTACCAGCTGGGCGTTGGCATTGACGATGATGCCGCCGGCGGGGTTGTACAAACGCGGCAGATCGTCGAACGGCACGAAGCCCGCCCAGTCGAATTCCGACGTCCAGCCCGGCACCGGCATCGAGCCGTCGCCCTTGCGCCGCATCGGCACCTTAGCCGGCGAGATCAGGCCGATATTTCCGGCGGTATCGGCGTAGACGATGTTCTGCATCGGCGAGACGATCTTGCGTGCGGCCGCCAGGAATTCTTCCCAGTTCTGCGCCAATCCGAGGCGGCCGAAGCCCTCGGCCGACGTGTCGGCGCCGTCCAACGCGGTGGCTTGCAGGGCCAGTACATGGCCTTGCGGGCTGGGATCGTCGGCGCGTCGGATGAAGTCGTCGATCACCGGGCCGTGCCGCGTCTCACGCACGCGCAGCGTCACCGGGTCGCCCCACAGCACGTTGATCGTCTCCTCGCGCACCACGAACGGTCGCGCGCCGTCGGGCGTGATGTAGCGGTTGGGATCGGTTGGATCGACGCGCTCGATGAACAGATCCTGGCTATCGAGGTTGGTGGTGGTGAAGCCCCAGCCGATCCGGCCGTTGTGGCCGAGGACGATTCCGGGCGTGCCCGGCGAGGTGGCGCCCCGGATGTCGAATCCCGGCCCGACCAACCGCGCCAGATACCAGGTGCCGGGGAAGCTGAGCCCGAGATGGGGGTCGTTGGCGAGCAGCGGCCGGCCGGAGACCGACCGAGCGGCCGACAGCACCCATTCGTTGGACGCTTCGCGCTTGCGCGTGGCGATGGTGTCGGTGAGGCGGTAGAGCTGATCGAGGTCGATGCCGCGCGCCGCCTCGACCGCCATGGCAAGAGTGGCGTCGCGATTGTCGCTCGCGGACTCGATCAGGAACTTCACGCCGTCCGGCCCGATCTTCCGAGCCAGCCGCAGCCGTAACAGCTCGGCGCGCCAGTTGCCGTCGAGACCGAGCGCCATCAGCTTGGCCCAGACCAGCGAATCGGCCGGTTGCCACGGTTCGGGCCGGTAGGCGCCGCCGGTCACGAGCTTGATCACCATGAGCTCGGGGCCGAACTGCTGATCAGGATCGCCGATCCAGGCGTTCACGCCCGCGGCGTAAGCATCGAGCATGCTGCGAATGCCCGGTGACAGTGCATTGAGGCTGTCATTGGCGCGACGATAGAGGCCGAGGCCCCGCATCGTGCGATCGCCGTCGACCAGTCGGCCGCCGAGCAGGCGCGGCGGCAGCAGTTCCGACAGCCGGCCCTGGCCCAGCCGGCGCATCAGCTCCATCTGCCAGAAGCGATCCTGGGCGTGGACATAGCCCAGGCCAAAGGCCGCATCCTCGATCGAGCCTGCGATGATGTGCGGGATGGCGTTGCTGTCGCGCACGATCTCGACGGGCGCCTTCAAGCCACGGGTCTCAAGGTGGCCGCTGTACGGCGGCAGCGCCCCGCGCACCTGGAAGAAGGCGCCGAGTAGGAACACGGCAATTGCCAGCACGGTACCCGCCAGGATCTTCGCCAGACGGGCGGAGAGGCGGACGAGCAGCGCCGTCACGCGGGGTCAGCCATTGATGTAGGAGAGGATGGCCTCGCGGTCGCGATCGAGGTCGGGCGCGGGCCGCCGCGTCTTGGGATCGTCGAAAGCCGACATCTTGAGGGGATTGCCGGCGAGCTTCAGCGTGCCGCCGCCGCCGTCGGGTACCTCGATCAGCATGTTGCGCGCCGCCACTTGCGGGTGCTCGGTCGCCTGCTTGACGTTGTTGATCGGCCCGCACGGCACGCCGGCCTTGCCGATCACGGCGAGCCAGTGCGCGGTGGTGTTGCCCTTCAGCACCGATTCCAGCGCATGCTCGAGCTTGCCGTGGTGCTTAAGGCGCAGTGCATTGGTCTTGTAGTTGGGATCGGCCGCAATGTCGGGCCGGCCCAGCGCCTCGCAGGTCTTGACGAACAGTCCGTCGTTGCCGGCGGCGATGATGATGGCGCCGTCCGCGGTCTTGAACGCCTGGAAGGGCGTGATGGTGGGGTGACGCGCGCCGAGCGGGCCGGGCACCTCACCTTCGACCGTGTAACGCATGATGGCGTTCTCGAGCAGGGCAAGCTGGCAGTCGAACATGGCGACATCGACTTTGGTTGCCTCGCCGGTCTTCAGGCGATGGACCAGCGCCGCATTGACCGCGACGGCGGTGAACAGGCCCGCGCCGATATCGCCGATCGACATGCCGACCCGTGCCGGCGGATGGCCTTCATTACCGGTGATGCTCATGATGCCACCCATGCCCTGGACGACCATGTCATAGGCCGGGTCCTTGGAGTGCGGGCCGGTATGGCCGAAGCCCGACGCCGAGGCGTAGATCAGCTTGGGATACTTCTTGTGCAGCATCTCCCAGCCATAGCCCAACTTCTCCATCGTGCCGGGGCGGAAGTTCTCGACGATCACGTCGGCCTTGGCGAGCAGCTTCTCGAAAATCTGCCGGTCGGCATCGGCCTTCAGGTCGAGCGCGATGCTCTCCTTGCCGCGATTGACCGAGGCGAAGTAGGTCGAGCGGCCGTGGATGAACGGCCCGTAGGCCCGGGCGTCGTCGCCGCCTTTGGGCGGCTCGACCTTGATCACCCGGGCGCCCATTTCGGCCATCAAAAGCGTGCAGTAGGGGCCGGCCAGGATGCGAGACAGGTCGACGACGAGAATGCCCGACAACGGGCCCTTGGCAGCGTGAGTCATGCCGGGTTCTTAGCCAGCCGACCGCCGTGAATCCAGCCAGACGTTTGCCGCGGCGGCGCCGATCACGATCAAGCCGCCGAGCAGCGTCAGATCGTCCGGCTTTTCGCCATCGAACAGCCATACCCACAGCGGTCCCAGCACCAGCTCGAGCAAGCCGAGCAGGGCGGCCTGACCGGCCGGGATGCGCTTGAGGCTCGCCATGTAGAGCAGGAGGCCGACTGCGAGCTGGCCGGGGCTGAGAGCGAACAGCCACGGCACCTGTTCCCAGGTAAGCGTGCTGGGCTGGGCGAACGGCCAGGCGACGAGCGCGGAAATCACGCCGGCCAGCCAGATCGCCGGCGCCATGCCGACGTCGCGGCGATGGCGGACGACGACGTAGTTGCCGCTCATGCACAGGGCCACGATGCCTGCCACCGCCATGCCGGCGAGTGCATCGGCCGCCAGGGAGCCGGCGACGCTGATGGCGAGGCCGAGGGCGGCGACCGCCATGGTGACCAGCGTGTGAGCGTGCAGCGGCTCGCCGAGAAAGGCGCGGGCGAGCAGGGCGGTGAGAAAGGGTGCGGCGCCGAACATCAACAGCACGTTGGCGACCGGCGCCAGGCCGAGCGCGAGGATGAACGACACGAAGCTGCCGGCCAGCAGGGCGGCGCTCGCGACCAGCGCCAGGCCCGCGTTGCGCATATCGACCAGCAAGCCGCGGCGCTGCAAGATCAGCAGCGGCAGCATCGACGCGGCAAGGAAGACCGACCGCCAGAACGACACGTCCCAGGCCGGCAGATGGATATGGCGGACGATGTAGCCCGCGCTGCTGAAGACCGCGGCGGCTGTGGCCGCGTAGAAGATGCCGAGGGCGGCCGAGCCGGAGGACGAAGGGTGCATTGCGATTGCCGTGGCGGTCGTGAATAAGGAGTCGCCGTGCCGCCGTCCATCGAATCCCTTGCATTGCCGCCGTTTCGCCCGCGCTTCCCGTGGTGGGGTGGCGATCTGCAGACCGTGGCAAGCCGGCTGCGCGGCGGGCCGGCGACGCTCGCGCCGCATGCCACGGAGCGGCTTCGTTTTGCCCTGCCCGACGGAACTGGCGACACGCTGCTGGCCGAGCTCGATCGACCGGCGACGCCGCGGGCCGGCCTGCCGCTCACCATCCTGATCCACGGTCTCACCGGCTCGGCCGACAGTCTCTACATCCGTAGCATGGCGCGGCTGCTGCTCGACCGCGGCGGCCGCGTGCTGCGGCTCAACCTGCGCGGCGCGGGGCCGTCGCGGCCGTTCTGCCGTCAGCACTACTACGCCGGGCGCAGTCAGGACTTCCGTACCTTGCTCGGCCTCCTGCCGCCAACGCTGACCGGCGATGGCTTGCAGGTCGTCGGCTATTCGTTGGGTGGCGCCATGCTGCTGAAGTATCTCGGCGAGGAGGGCGCGGCCGCGCCGCTACGCGCCGCGGCGACTGTCTGCGCGCCGATCGACCTTGCCGAGACTTGTCGGCACATGATGCGGATGCGCAATCGCCTTTATCACAAGTACATCCTCGATCTGATGAAGGCCGAGGCGACGGATGAGGGCGCCGAGGTCTCGGCCGGTGAGCGAGCCGCTATCTGGGGTTCACGCACGGTATGGGACTACGACGACTTCTTCATCGCCCCACGCTACGGCTTCGCCAGCGCCGAAGACTACTATGAACGGTGCCGGCCGAACCGCTTCATGGCCTCGGTTCGCGTGCCGACCCTGGTGCTGGCCGCCATGGACGATCCCTGGATACCGGGACCGCTCTATCGGGCGTATGATTGGCCGACCAACACGTCGCTCCAGCCGGTGCTGCCTGCCCATGGTGGCCATGTCGGCTTTCACGGCACGGGCAGCCGGCAGCCTTGGAGCGACCTCGTCATCGCGAGGTTCTTCGAGCATGGATCTGGGTGAACCGATGGCAATGATCGTGGGTGTCGCCTGCTCGCTGGTGGCGCTGGTGCTCGCCTGGCGCGCCTATCGCAGTGCCGCCGCCGAGCACGAGGAGCGCAAGCAGGAGAAGGAAAAGCGGGACGGGCGCTAGTGTCCTGATCGAATAGTTCGTGTGATTATAGCCTCTGTAACGGACGGAGGCTCGTGATGGGAAGGCCAGCTGTTGCCATTGAACTTTCGACGGCGGAACGCGGCGAACTGGAAGGTTTGTC
>VGCQ01000310.1 GCA_016870055.1 Alphaproteobacteria bacterium
CCGCCACCAGCATCTCGCGGGCGCGCGCCATGTCGGCGATCACCAGATGGCAGCTCATGGCGTCGAGGCCTGAGGTGATCGTCCAGACATGGAGGTCGTGAACGGAGATCACGCCGGGGATGTCCTTCAGCGCCCGTTCGAGCAGTCCGAGATCGATCTCGGGCGGCGTGCCTTCCATCAGGATGTGTACCGCCTGCTTCAGGAGAGCCCAGGTGCGCGGCACGATGAACAGGCCGATGCCTGCGCCGACGATCGGGTCGGCAAGGCGCCAGCCGGTGAACATCACGACCAACGCTGCGACAATCACACCGACCGAGCCCAGCATGTCGCTCATCACTTCGAAGTAGGCACCCTTGACGTTCAGGCTTTCCTTCGAGCCGGCGGCCAGCAGCATCATGCTGGTGAAGTTGACGGCGAGACCGACCACCGCCACGGCGAGCATCGGCCCGGCCATCACCGGCGGCGGATTGAGGAACCGGTCGATCGCCTCGTAAAGGATGAAGATCGTCAGCATGAGCAGGACGACGGCATTGATGAGCGCGGCCAACACTTCCATGCGGACATAGCCGTAGGTCTTCTGCGGCGTCGCCGGGCGCTCGGCGAAGCGAATGGCGATCAGCGCCAGGGCAAGACCGGCAGCATCGGTCAGCATGTGCGCGGAGTCGGCGAGCAGCGCCAGGCTGCCGGTGACCAGTCCGCCGATCGCCTGGATCACCATTAAGCCCGACGTCAGTGCGAGCGCAATCTTCAGCCGCCCCTTGTGCCGGCCGCCGGCCGTGCCGCCGCCATGGCTATGGCCGTGCCCATGTCCGTGTCCTGCGTGCGAGTGAGCCATGCGCCTAATTTAACCGCCGCCCGTCCGGTTCTCTTCAAGGATATTGACAAGGTCAGTAATATTGACCTATTAGGGCATAAGATTGCGTCTAGTGTGTCATGAAAGACTTATCTGACAATTTATCTGGGGAGGATGGGCAATGTCCTTAAGCATGGACGATCGGGACGGTTTCATCTGGTTGGACGGCAAGCTGGTGCCGTGGCGCGACAGCCGCCGTCATGTTCTCTCGCACGCGCTGCACTACGGCTCGGCCGTGTTCGAGGGCGAGCGCATCTACGAGGGCCGGGTCTTCCGGCTGGCGGCGCACAGTGCGCGGCTGATCAATTCGGCTCGGCTGCTCGACTACGAGATCCCGTGGAGCCGCGAGCAGATCGAGGAGGCGACGCGCGCCGTGGTCAAGGCCAACGGCCTGCCGTTCGGCTACATCCGGCCGATCGCCTGGCGCGGCTCGGAGGTGCTGGGCGTGTCGGGCATCGGCACCACCGTGCATCTGGCGATCGCGCCGTGGGCGCAGGAAGGACGGTTGTCGGTGCAGGCGCGCGACGGCGGCATCAACGTCACCATGGCGCGGTATCGCCGCCCGTCGGCCGATTTCGCGCCGGGCCAGGCCAAGGTGGCCGGCCTTTACGTCATCTGCGGCATCGAGAAGGATCGGGCGCTAAAGGCGGGCTTCGACGATGCCCTGATGCTCGACTGGAAGGGTGATCTTTCCGAATCGACCGGCGCCAACATCTTTCTCGTGATCGACGGCACCCTGGTGACGCCCAAGCCCGAGAACTTCCTCGACGGCATCACCCGCCGCGCCGTGATGGGCCTGGCCCGCGAGCGCGGCTGGCCGGTCAAGGAGCGAGCGGTCAAGCCGCAGGAACTCGCCCGGGCGAGCGAGGTGTTCCTGTGTGCCACCGCCGCCGAGATCGTGCCGGTGGGCTCGGTCGACGGCCACCACTATCAGGCTGGGCCGGTCGCCCGGACCTTGATGGCAGACTTTCAGAAATTGGTGCGCAAGCCCGACTGCGAAAGCTTCGGCGAATCGACTCACTTGGCGCCGTCGCCCCGGGCGGCGGCATGAGCGCCGCCTGGCTTGGCATGGGACGCGCCGGCGGCTCTAATTGATGGCAAGCTACTCCAATGGGTCGACTGGGGCCGAGACGATCGGAGTGCGGCCGGCCGCGTTTGTCACATTTCTGACTGCGACCGGTCCTATCGGCGCTCCTGCTCCCACCGCGCCGCGGCGGCGTCGTCGCCGTCATGAGCACCAACCCATTTTTCGCCGCCGGGCGTCTCCTCGAGCTTCCAGAACGGCGCCTTGGTCTTCAGCCAGTCGACCAGGAACTCGCAGGCCTGGAAGGCCGCCCCGCGATGCGGCGAGCCCACCGCCACCAGGACGATGCGGTCGCCGGCCGCCAGCCGGCCGTGGCGGTGCACGATCAGGGTCGCTTCGAGCGGCCAGCGCCGCTTGGCTTCGGCCTCGATCTCCTCGAGCGCCCGCTCGGTCATGCCGGGATAGTGCTCCAGCGTCAGGGCATCGATACGGTCGCGGTGCAGGCCCTCGCGCACATGCATCTCGCGGACGAGTCCGACGAACACAGTGAGGCCGCCGATACGCTTGTTGCCGGCCGTCAGCCGCGCCAGCTCGGCACCGACGTCGAAGTCCTCTTCCTGCACGCGAACGGCCATCTCAGCCTCCGGTGAAGGGCGGGAAGAACGCGACCTCGCGCGCCCCGCCGATCGGTACGTCGAACGTCGCGGTGCGCTGGTCGACCGCCGCGCCGAACGCAGCGCCCTCCGACAACGCCTCGGCATGGCCGGTGCTACGGCCGCGCAACCAGACCACGAGGTCGCCCACGGTCCTGACCTCGGCCGGCGGCGTGACATCTTCCTCCGCCACGCCGACGGTGCGTTTCATCCAGGCGAAGTAGCGCACCTTCATTCGGCGGCTCCCTTGCCCGGCTGGTCCTCCGCCATATGGCGCAGCCCGGTGCGCAGATAGTCGTAGCCGGTGATCAGGGTGAGGACGGCGGCGATCCAGATCAGCACCAGCCCGATCTCGCCGATCGCCGACGGCACGGCATCGCCCAGCAGCAGGAACGTGATCGCCACCATCTGGAATCCGGTCTTCCACTTGGCGAGCTGGCTCACCGGCACGCCGACCCGGAGCTCGGCAAGGAATTCGCGCAGGCCGGACACCAGAATCTCGCGGGCGAGGATGATCAGGGCGGCGAGCACATTGACGCCGGCCAACGTGTCGCCCTTCACCAGCATCACCAGCGCGGCGGCAACCAGCAGCTTGTCGGCGATCGGATCGAGAAAGCGGCCGAACCGCGAGATCTGGTGGTAGCGGCGCGCGAAATAGCCGTCGAACCAATCGGTGATGCACGCCGTCGCGAACAGGATCGCCGACAGCCACTGCGCCCAGCCGCGATCGAGCCAGAAGCAGGCGACCACCAGCGGGATCGCCGCGATGCGCGACAGCGTCAGCAGGTTGGGGAGATTGAGCATATCGCCACTACTCTTAGCGGCCGCCTCGGAAGTGGTCATGGATTTTCTGGGCGAGCGCGCCGGAGATGCCGGGCACCGCCTTGATGTCCTCCAACGTCGCGACGGCGACGGCGCGGGCGCTGCCGAAATGGTGCAGCAGGGCGCGCTTGCGGCCGGCGCCGATGCCCGGCACCTGGTCGAGCGCCGAGCGCGTGATCTCGGCGGCGCGCCGGTTGCGATGGCTGCCGATGGCGAAGCGATGCGCCTCGTCGCGCAGGCGCTGCAGGAAGTACAGCACCGGGTCGCGCGGCTCGAGCGAGAAGGGCGGCTTGCCGGGCACGAAGAAGCGCTCGCGGCCGGCGTCGCGGTCCGGCCCCTTGGCGATGCCGACGATGGCGATATCGTCCAAGCCGAGTTCGCCCAGCACCTGGCGCGCCACCTCGAGCTGGCCCTGGCCGCCGTCGATCAGCACCAAATCCGGCCAATGCTCCTCGCCGCGCTCGGGATCCTCGCGCAGCGCCCGGCCGAAGCGGCGCGACAGCACTTCGCGCATCATGGCGAAGTCGTCGCCGGCCGCCTCCTCGCCCTTGATGTTGAACTTGCGATAGGCGTTTTTGACGAAGCCGTCCGGTCCCGCCACGACCATGGCGCCGATCGGCGCACTGCCCTGGATGTGGCTGTTGTCGTAGACCTCGATGCGCTCGGGCGGGCCGTCGAGCCCGAACAACTGAGCGACGCCCTCCAGCAGCTGGCGCTGCGTGCCGCGCTCGGCCATGCGCCGCGCCAAGGCTTCGCGGGCGTTGACCACGGCCTGGTCGAGCGCGTCCTTCTGCTCGCCGCGCTTGGGATGGCGGATCTCGACCTTGTGGCCTGCCGTCATGGCCAGCGCGCTTTCCAAGAGGTCGCTCTCGGCGACGGCGTGGCTCGCCAGGATCAGCTTGGGCGCCGGGCGGGCCTCGTAGAACTGGCCGATGAAGGCGGCGAGCACGCTCGGCTCGTCGAGATCCTTGGTGTGGCTGGGGAAGTAGGCGCGGTTGCCGAGATTCTGGCCGGCGCGCAGGAAGAACACTTGCACGCAGACCTGGCCGCCCTCGGCATGGACGGCGAAGATGTCGGCTTCGTCGATCGAGGGCAGGCTGATCGATTGGTGCGACTGGATGTGGGCGAGCGCCCGGATGCGGTCGCGCAGGACAGCGGCGCGCTCGAACTCGAGATTGTCCGACGCCTGATCCATGCGCTGCGACAGCGCCTGCTGGACCTCGCGGTTGCGGCCGCCGAGGAAGCCGCGCACGTCGTCGACGATGGCGCCGTACTCGGCCTGGTCGATGCGGCCGACGCAGGGCGCCGTGCAGCGCTTGATCTGGTACTGCAGGCAGGGCCGCGTGCGCGTGGTGAACACGCCGTCCGAGCAGGAGCGCAGCGGAAAGGCGCGCTGCAGGGCATAGAGCGTGCGGTTGACGGCGGTGGCCGAGGCGAAGGGGCCGAAATACTCGTTGCCCGCATCGCGCGCGCCGCGATGCTTGGCGAGCTGCGGCCATTCGGTGTCGCGGCGGATGACGATGTAGGGGAACGACTTGTCGTCGCGCAGCAGCACGTTGAAACGCGGTCGAAAGCGCTTGATCAGGTTGTTCTCGAGCAGCAAGGCCTCGGCCTCGCTGTCGGTGACGGCGAACTCCATGGTCCGGGTCGCCGTCACCATGCGCACCAGGCGGGTGTCGAGCCGCGTCGGCTGGGTGTAGGCGGCGACCCGGTTGCGCAGCGAGCGTGCCTTGCCGACATAGAGCACCTCGCCATCGGCGGCGATCATGCGGTAGACGCCAGGCTTGCGCGGCAGGGTGCGCACGAACTCGGCGATGATGCGCATGCCGCCGGCCAGCGAGGCTTGGTCGCCGGCGGCCGGGTCGGTCTGGGTATCGTCGCTCACGAGGTCCTGCATCTCGGGACGCACAATCGGCAGGCCGAGCTAGACTGACAAGGCGGCGGGGTCACGGCAGCCGCGCCGTGTGGGCAAATCTGTGAACAACCCCGCCGCCAGGTCGGCGTAGCCGCATCGTCACTGTATTGACTCAATATGGGGAGGGTGGCAGCCAACCGCTACCGCGAGGGTAATCCTATGATTTATTTGGGAAATTCTCATTCCAATCGGCCGGCGGACGCTGCCGGCCGTTGAAAATGTTCCCGATTTGATCCAGTCGTCTGAGACGTTCCTATCTGTGGGTAACTAGAGTCGCGTCACAGCACCGACAGCATCCGTCCGACCAGCGGGTGGCGCACGACATCGCGGTCGGTGAGGCGCACCACCGCGACATCGTCGAGCCCTTCGAGCTTCCGGCCGATCGTGCCCAGGCCCGACAGCTCGGGCAGCAGGTCGGTCTGGTCGGGGTCGCCGGTGATCACCATGGTCGAGTGCCAACCCAGCCGTGTCAGCAGCATCTTGAGCTGGCCGTAGGTGCAGTTCTGCGCCTCATCGATCAGCACGAAGCTGTTGTTGAGCGTGCGGCCGCGCATGAAGGCCACCGGCGCGATCTCGATCGTGCCG
>VGCQ01000311.1 GCA_016870055.1 Alphaproteobacteria bacterium
CGCGAATGAGATGCCGGCGTCGCAGCGCCTGCCAACCGAGGAGCCAAGGATGAAGACCGCCAAGCTCGTCGCCGTCGTTCTCGCGCTCGCCGCCACGGCCGGCCTCCCCGCGGCGCGCGCCGCCGACGGCTTCGACGTGGTCGCGCTGGGCGCGCTCGGCGGCATTCAGGACGGCAACCTCAGCGCCTGGCTGATCCAGCCGCACGGCGACAATCGTGCCGTGACGTGTGAGGCGGGCACCTTGGTCAACGGCCTGCGCGTGGCCGACGAGAAGGGCGCCCTCGCTTCGCTGAGCGTGCCGACCGGCAGTGACCTCAGCCGCGTCGGCTACGCCCTCACCACGGTGATCAAGGGCTACCTGATCAGCCACGCCCATCTCGATCATGTCGGCGGCCTGATCGTGGCCTCGCCCGACGACAGCAAGAAGCCGATCTATGTGCTGCCTTCGGTCGGCGTCGATCTGGTCGAGACCTACTTCAATTGGCGCGCCTGGCCGAACTTCACCGATCGCGGCAAGGCGCCTCAGCTCAAGAAGTACACCATCGAGGAGCTGAAGCCGGGTGCGGCGACGCCGCTCGCGAATACCGCCATGACCGTGACCGCCTATCCACTGGCGCATGGCGGCGTGGAATCGACCGCCTTCCTGGTCGAAAGCGGCGGCGATGCGATCCTCTGCCCCGGCGACACCGGCCCCGATGCGGTCGAGAAGAGCAGCCGGCTCGCCGAGCTGTGGTCGGCGGTGGCCGAGCGCACCAGGCAGAAGAAGCTGAAGGCGATCGTGATCGAGGTCTCCTACACCTCCGACCGGCCGGACAATCTCCTGTTCGGGCACCTCACGCCGCGTTACCTGCTGGCCGAATTGCGCACCCTCGACAGGCTGGCCGGCGGCGGCGCGCTCAAGGGCCTGCCGGTGGTGGTGAGCCACATCAAGTATTCGCTCACCAGGGAGCAGCCGCAACGGCAGGTCCTGCAGGAGCTCGAGGCCGGCAACGATCTTGGCCTGCGCTTCATCATGCCCGAGCAGGGCCAGCGTTGGCATTTCAAGTGAGGCCCGACAGCGGAGGCGTTCTCGCGTGACATCGAACGACAATTGGGGCTGGCGGGCGCGCCTTGGCCTGTTCATCGTCGGCCACGAAGCCATTCCCGAGGCCGAATGGTGGGCCATGACGCCGCCCGGCGCCGGCGTGTCGCTGCATGCCGCGCGTGTCGCTGCCCGCGCGCCGTGGCTCGCCTGGCGCGACGGCAACAAGGGCGTCGAGCTGGCCGACGATCTGGTGCGCGGCTGCCGCCACTTGGCGCCGATGCAGCTTGCCGCCGTCACCATCGCTCACAGCTCGAGCAGCCTTCTTGGCGGCAAGGGCTGGGACGAGGCGGCGATCGCCGCGCTGGCGCCGCTGCTCGGCACGGGCACGCGCGTCACGACCAACGGCCTCGACACCCAGGCGGCGTTGCGCGCCGTCGGCGTCGAGCGGCCGTTCCTCGTCCTGCCGCCGTGGTTCGACGACCGCACGGTAGCGGCAGGCCTTGCCTACTACGCCGACCACGGCCTGCCGCCGGCCGGTCATCTGCGTTACGACCCCGGGCGCAAATGGCGCGACCTGCCGCCGGGCGAACTGGTGAGCGGAGGCCTCGGCCTTGCGCAAGAGGTCGAGCCGCTGTACCGCCAGATTCGCGCCGCCTGCCCGGCGGCGGCCGACGGCGTACTGATCGCCGGCACCGGCTTTCGCTGTGTCGCCATCCTCGAAGCGCTGGAGCGGGATCTCAAACGTCCGGCGATCTCGGCCAACCAGGCGAGCTTGTGGCACTGCCTCCGGTTGGCGAACGTCGCCGCGCCAATCTCTGGATACGGCAGCCTGCTTCGAGGCTGAGCGACGCCGGTCGGGCCCTGCGGGTCAGCTCTCCAGCAAGGCGTCGTAGCCCTTGTCGTTGAACTGCAGCAGGCAGAAGCCGTGTCCGAACGGATCGCCGAGCATGGCGATCCTGCCGTAAGGTGTATCCTTGGCTGGAGCCTCGAGCGCGGCCCCCGCCTCGATCGCCCGCGCGACAGCGGCATCGAGGTCGTCCACCACGACATCGAGGTGAAGCGGCGTCCAGTGCCGGCTGTAGCGTCGCGGTTCGGCGCCCGCACCTACCGTGCCGGCCCGCTTGGTGAGCAGATAGACCGTCGCGGGCCAACCCGTGAGCTCGACGAAATCGTCACCGAAACGACGGGCGACTTTCAGGCCGAACGCTGACGTGTAGAAACGAACCGCAGCCTCGATGTCCGGTACGTCGATGTTGAGCAACAAGGCCATGGCAATCCTCTCGATCCTACCCGGGCCGCCGCGCCACCAGGCCGGTGATGGGACAGTCATGCACGAAGGCGGCCCAAAGGACCGGATCGTCGTCCTCGCCGAGCTTGGCCGTACAGTCGACGAAGCGGAAGTCGGCGAGGCCCGCCTCGGCGAAGACGCTCTGGTAGGTCGCGGGCGCCAGCCAGAAATTGTCGAAGCCGAAGCTCGAGCCATCCGGCAGAGGAAAGGTGTAGCGGATGCGCGCGCCGTCGCGTTGCGGCCGCTCGACCTCGCGCGAGAAACCGTAGGCGGCATAGGAGCCGAACCGCCCGAGCGCGGTGCGCGGATTGTCGTTGATGCCGACCAGCCGGCCACCCGGCTTCAGGTTGGCGGCGACGGTGCGCGCGAAGGCGAGCAGCTGGCGGGCGTCCTGGGCATAGTTGAACAGGTAGCTCGCCAACACCAGGTCGAAGGCCCCCACGGTGCCGAGGTCGGCGGCGTCACCGACGCGATAGGCGATGCCGAGCGGCTGCTCGCGTTCGCTCGCCCGCGCCCGTTCGACCATGGCCGCCGACAGATCGATGCCCAGCACGGGGCCGGCGCCGCGGCGGGCGAGCTTGCGGGCGTAGATGCCCTCGCCGCAGGCGAGATCGAGCACCGACTTGCCGCGCACGTCGTCTGCCAGCTGGAACAGGGTCGGCGCCTCGACGATCCAGCGAAACGGCAGTTGCTTGGACGCCGCGTACTCGGCGGCGATGTCGTCGTACTCGGCGTGTGCGGTCGGGCGGTAGGGCATGAATTGTCCGGCGGAGGATTGAGCTCGAGGGCGGGAGGTGGCAGAGGAGAAGGGCCAGCGACGACCACCATAGACCGTGACCGATACTCTCGACGATTTCGGCCTGACCGACGAGCAAAAGCTGATGCGGCGTAATGTCGGCCAGCTGCTGGCGCGCGTCCTGCCGGTCGAGGAGGTCCGTCGCCTCGATGCCGCGTCGGAGTTCCCACACGCCGCCTTCACCGCGCTTGCCCAAGCGGGCTACATGGCTTTGCCCTTCGATCCCGCCTATGGCGGCATGGGCGCCAGCCGCAAGGACCTCGTGGTGCTGGTCGAGGTGCTGGCGCGCCACTACAGCGGCGCCTCCTCGCTCTACCTGCCGACCGTGGTCTATGGCGGCATGCATCTGCAGCTCACCGCCGGCGAGCATTTGCGCCGCCGCTATCTGCCCGAGATCTGCGCCGGCCGCCTGAAGGCGGCGTTTGCGCTGAGCGAGCCCGACACCGGCTCGGACGCCTCGGGCATCAAGACCCGTGCGGTGCGCGACGGCAACGGCTATCGCCTGAGCGGCCAGAAGCTCTACATCAGCGCCGCCCATGTCGCCGACTATCTCGTCGTCGTGGCCAAGACCGACCGCGAGGCGCGGCACAAGGGCGTCACGTTGCTCTGGGTCGACGCACACGCGCCCGGCGTCGCCATGAAGCCGCTGGAGACGCTTGGCCGGCGCACCACGCATCCCAACGAGATCTTCTTCGACCGCGTCTTCGTGCCGGCCGATCACGTGATCGGCGAGGAGAACCGCGGCTGGGCGGGCCTCATGAAGGGGCTCAACCTCGAGCGCCTGTGCCTGGCGGCGCAAGCCTGCGGCAACATGCATTTCGCCATCGAGTACGCCAAGGCCTTCGCCCAGCAGCGCATCCAGTTCGGCCAGCCGATCTCCAAGTTCCAGGCGGTCCAGCACAAATTCGCCGACATGCGCATCCTGTTGCGCACCACCCAGGCGCTGACCTACCGCCTGGCCGACATGCTCGATGCCGGGCTCGATCCGGTCGAGGAGACGGCGATCGCCAAGATTCAGGGCACCGACGGCGAGTTCAAGTGCGCGCACCTCGCCATGGAGATCATGGGCGGCGCCGGCTACACCATGGCGCACGACATCCAGCGCCTGTTCCGCGACGTGCGCGTCGGCTCGATCGGCGGCGGTACCAACGACATCCAGCGCAACACCATCGCCAAGATGATGGGACTCTGAAGGCGGCAGCGGGATGGGCCATTCCGTCACCTACGCGCCAGTCGCACAGTCGACGTTCATAGATTTCACCGGCTATCGCATCACCACGGCGACCACCACCCAGGCGGCCTATGGCATTACCGACGGTCGCCCGTTCAACCCGGCTAGCGAATCCGGCATCAACGTCGCGCTGGTCCTGCCGCGCGCCCAGGATCCCACGGCGATGCTGGGCGGCGACTGGGCGAGCCGGCAGACGACCTTGGCGGCGTTGAACGGCAGCGGCACGCTGTGGTCGACCTACGGCGCCGACCAGACCGTCTTCGACGATACCGCGGCCTTTCTGCGCAACGATCTTGGCCTCACCATCCTCGATGCCACCAACAGCAACTACGTGACGTCGGCCGCCTCGCGCACGATCTGGGTCGAGATCGACACCCAGGCGCAGTTTCAGAGCCTGTTCGGCACGACCCTGCTCTATTCACCCAGCGCCGAGCTGTGGTTCTGGAACGGCGGACTTTCGCTGCCGACCGAGGTCGGCGTGACCGGCCTGTGGGTCGACTTGTCGACCGCGCCGCCCGCGTCGAACATGACGCTCGGAGTCGCCGTCACCTTGTCGGCGGGGCCGCAGAGCATCGGCAACAGCGCGCCCAACCCGACCGACCTTACGCCGCAGGCGATGGCGGCGCTCTACGATTTTCCGCTGCTCGGCAAGAACGTCCAGACGCCGACGCTGGGATTGATCGAGCCCGGTATCGGCACGGCGCTGCTGCACGACCAGAACGGCTCGCAGTTCCAAAACCGCGTCACGACCTATCTCGCCACGACCGGCCAGACCGGCGACGGCTCGATCGTCGTCCAGGGTGCCAACGGACAAGCCTACGGCAATGGCGCAGGCGAACGGTCGCTCGATGTCGGCATCGCGGTCGCCGTCAACCCCAACAGCGACGTCGTCCTGTTCAACGGTTCGGGCGTGTTCGGCAACGCCGGCGCCTCGACGTACACCGCCATCCAAAGCGCGATCTTCTGGACGGCCAATCCGGTCGTGGCGTGGTCGGATTCCTTCGGCGATGCCCAGAGCATGGCCCCGGGATCGCCGTTCTATCAGGCCTACTGGGATCTGTTCGTCGATGCCGCGCTCGCCAACCAGACGGCGCTCAGCGCGCTGGGCGACGGCGGCTCGGGCAACGAGACCGGCAACGGCCTCACCAACCTCGAATACAACTGCACCCAGCCCTACGGCATCCTGGTCGGCGGCAGCTCGATCTCGGTTCTCGGCAATGCGGTGACCGACCCGACGCTCGGCACCAGCATCGTCGAGCCGGCCTTGGCTGGTGATCGCGCGGTGATCTGGCAGCTCGTCTCGGGCGGCCTCACGACCTTGCCGAGCCGTCTGTGGGACGACCAGCTCCTCGTCGAGACGGCATGGAACGGCTATACCGGCACCGTTGACCTCGGCGGCGTAGGTGCTGCCGGCCGACTGGGTGTAGGCGTCCGTGACGCTCAGCGTGCCGATCGAGTTGCCTGG
>VGCQ01000312.1 GCA_016870055.1 Alphaproteobacteria bacterium
GGCCTGGTCGGCGCGCCGGCTTGCGGCGACGTCATGAAGTTGCAGATCAAGGTCGGCGCCGACGGGCTGATCGAGGATGCCAAGTTCAAGACCTTCGGCTGCGGCTCGGCGATCGCCTCGAGCTCGCTGGTCACCGAATGGGTCAAGGGCAAGACCGTCGACGAGGCCGAGACGATCAAGAACACCGACATCGCCAAGCATCTCGCCCTGCCGCCGGTGAAGATTCACTGCTCGGTGCTGGCCGAGGATGCGATCAAGGCGGCGATCGCCGACTATCGCGCCAAGGCGACGAAGAAGGCCGAGACCGACCAGGCCGCCGAGTAACCCGGCGAGAGCAGCGAGAGTTCGATGAGCACGCCCACGACGACGACCGAGACCGCCAAGCCTGCCGCGCCGGCTGCATCGCGGCCCCGCCGACCCCGTCCGCAGGTCATGACGGTGACGCCGCTCGCCGCCGAGCGGGTCAAGGCGCTGATCGACGGCCGCGGCAAGCCGACCGCCGGCATTCGCGTCGGCGTGCGCACCAAGGGCTGCTCGGGCATGTCCTACACGCTGGAGTTCGCCGACAGCCAGCAGCCGATGGACGAGGTCGTCGAGGCCGACGGTGTGAAGCTCCTGATCGATCCCAAGGCGTCGCTGTTCCTGATCGGCACGGTGATGGACTACGAGGAAGAGAAGCTGAAGTCGGGCTTCGTGTTCCGCAATCCCAACGAGAAGGGCCGCTGCGGCTGCGGCGAATCCTTCCACGTCTGACGGCCATGGATCACTTCGCGCGGCTGGGGCTGCCGGCGGCGCTCGATCTGGAGCCCGCGGCGCTCGACCGGGCCTACTTCGCGCTGCAACGCCAGTGGCATCCCGACCGCTTCGTCACCAAGCCGGCGAGCGAGCGCGCCCGCGCCTCGCTCGAGGCGGCGGCGCTGAATGACGCCTATCGCACGCTCAAGGATCCGCTGAGCCGCGCCGTCTATCTTGCCGAGCTGCGCGGCGTCGTGCTGCCGGGCGACGGCAAGACGATCGACGACCCCGACCTCTTGATGGAAGCCATCGAAGCACGTGAGGAACTGCACGAGGCGGGCACGGCCCAGGCGGTCGAGGCGCTGGCCGCCCGTGCGCGTGCCGTGATGGCGAAATCGCTGGGCGATCTCGGCGGTTTGTTGTTGCAGGACGACAAGCCGGCCATCAGAAAGGCCCTCCTTCGCCTGCGCTACCTCGACAAGTTCGCCGAGGAGGCGCGTGCGCGGCGCACCAATCTGGAGCGAGCCAAGGCATGACGCTGCTGGAGATCCATGAGCCGGGCGAGACGCCGTTGCCGCATGCCGGCGAGGGTTCGCTTGCGGTCGGCATCGATCTCGGCACGACCAACTCGGTGGTGGCGATCGCCCGCGACGGCAAGCCCGCCGCGCTGCACGACGAGGCCGGCCGCGCCATGGTGCCCTCGGTCGTGGCCTATCCGTCGGCCGGCGGCGTGCTGGTGGGCGACGCGGCGCGTCTTCTGATGGCCGAGCAGCCGCGCGCCGTCGTGGCGTCGGTCAAGCGCCTGATGGGCCGCGGCGCCGCCGATCTGCAGGCCGTTGCCGGCGTGTTGCCCTACGAGATCGAGCCGGGCAGCGGCGAGACCGACATGGTGAAGCTGCGCGTCGGCGGCAAGGCGCGCTCGCCGGTCGAGATTTCGGCCGAGATCCTGAAGACGCTGCGCCGGCGCGCCGAGGACGCTTTGGAGAAAGCCGTCGAGCGCGCCGTCATCACGGTGCCGGCCTATTTCGACGATGCCGCGCGCACCGCCACCCGCGACGCCGCGCGCGTCGCCGGCCTGGAAGTGCTGCGCCTGGTCAACGAGCCGACGGCGGCGGCGCTGGCCTATGGCTTGGACAAGGGCGCGGAGGGACTCTACGCGGTCTACGATTTGGGTGGTGGCACCTTCGACTTCTCACTGCTGCGGCTGGAGAAGGGCGTGTTCCAGGTCCTGGCGACCGGCGGCGACGCGGCGCTGGGCGGCGACGATTTCGACCGCGCCATCGCCGAGCGCCTGCTCGCCGAGCGCAAGAAAGACGGCCTCGTCGACCGGCTCGACGAGGCGGCGGTCAAGACCGCCTTGGCGCTCGCTCGCCAGATGAAGGAGCAGCTTTCGGAGCGCGACCAGACCTCCGGCCGGCTGGAGATCGCCGGCGTGCCGTCGTTCCACGCGCTGACGCGGCCCGAGTTCGAGACCATGATCGGCCATCACGTCGCACGCACGCTCGACATCGCCCGCCACGTGCTGGCCGACGCCGCCATGGCAGCGCCCGATGTGCAGGGCGTGGTGCTGGTCGGCGGCTCGACCCGCGTGCCGCTGGTGCGCGCCGAGGTCGCCCGCCTGATCGGCAAGCCACCACTCACCGACATCGATCCCGACGAGGTCGTGGCCCTCGGAGCGGCACTGCAAGCCGAGGCGCTGACCGGCGGCTCCGACACGCTGCTGCTCGACGTCACGCCTCTGTCGCTCGGGCTCGAGACCATGGGCGGCATCGTCGAGAAAGTGGTGCCGCGCAATACGCCGATCCCCGTGCAGCTCGCCCAGGACTTTACGACCTACCAGGACGGCCAGACCGCGATGGCGATCCATGTCGTGCAAGGCGAGCGCGAGATGGTGGCCGACTGCCGCAGCCTGGCGCGATTCGAGCTTTCCGGCATCCCGCCGATGACCGCAGGTGCTGCGCGCATTCGCGTGAGCTTCGCCGTCGATGCCGACGGTCTGCTGACGGTGTCGGCCGAGGAACGGACGACCGGCACGGCGCAGCGCATCGAGGTCAAGCCGTCCTATGGGCTGAGCCACGAGGACATGGCCGACATGCTCTACGACAGCCTGGAGAATGCCGAAGCCGACATGACCCAGCGCCTGCTGACCGAAGCCAGGGTCGAGGGCCGGCGCAATCTGCTGGCGTTGGACGCCGCATTGACCAAGGACGGCGCGTTGCTCGATGCCGCCGAGCGTGCTGCGCTGGACGCAGGCCGCACGCGGCTGGAGACGGCCATCGCCGGCGACGACCGCGAGGAGATCAACGCCGCGGCCGAGGCGCTGGAGAGCCTGTCCAAGCCCTTTGCCGAGCGGCGCATGGATCGCGGTATCCGCGAGGCGTTGGCCGGCCTCTCGGTCAAGGAGCTGGAAAGCCGGGTTGGTGAGTGACGTATGCCCAAGATGACGTTCATCCTGAAGGACGGTGCGCGCCAGGAGGTCGATGCGCCGCTCGGTCTCAGCGTGCTCGAGATCGCCCATCGCCACCACATCGACGTCGAAGGCGCCTGCGAAGGCTCGCTCGCCTGCTCGACCTGCCATGTCGTCGTCGACAAGCAATGGTTCGACAAGCTCGAGCCGGCCAGCGAGGACGAAGAGGACATGCTCGACCTCGCGTTCGGCCTCACCCATACCTCGCGGCTCGGCTGCCAAATTCGCATGTCGGAGGCGCTCGACGGGCTGGTCGTCAGGCTGCCGGCGGCGACGCGCAACATGATGGTCGACAAGTAGGTCGCAACCAGGGAGAGGCCGATGGCGCGCAAGCTGCGCTGGACCGACGTTCACGATATCGCGATCGAGCTCGAGGAGCGTCATCCCGATGTCGACAACGTCAACCTGCGTTTCACCGACCTGCATCGCTGGGTGATGGAGCTGCCGGATTTCGCCGACGAGCCCAACCGCTCCAACGAGAAGATCCTGGAGGCCATCCAGGCGGCGTGGATCGAGGAACGGGAGTAAATGGCGCCGACGCCACAATTTGGCCGAAAACCACGTCATAGTGGACGGTTGCCTGGGAGGGTCTTCATGAGAGGCAACTGGATCAGCGTTCTTGCGCTGCCGGTCTTGGCGGCGGCGCTCGGCGCTTGTGCGTCCAACGCGGTTCAGCCGGGAATCGTTCATGCTTCTGGCGCGCCGTCGGGCGGCGTCTATGGCGGCCCGCCCGCCAACAGCGGCGGCCCGTACGGCAGTGCCACGCGCGTGAGCGGGCCCGGCCAGCCTGGCAATGCGACCCAGGCCTCTGTGCCGGCCCAGGGCAGCAGCTATGGTGGACCCGGTATCGGCGCTAGCGGCCGCGTTGTGTCGATTCGCGAGGTGGCGTTGGCCGGTCCTGGCGGCGGCGGCAGCGGCAGTGGCGCGGTCATGGGCGGTGTGATCGGCGCGGGCGCCGGCGCCACCATCGGCGCGTTGACACAAAAGACATTGGGCGCCGGCATTATCGGCGCGCTGCTGGGGGCGGTCGGCGGCGCCATTGCCGGCAGCATCCTCGATGGCCATCAAGGCAGCGCGCGCGGCATCGAGGTCACGGTGCAACGCGACGACGGCCAGCAGGTCACCGTGGCGCAACGCGACGACGGCGATGTCCAGCTCGGCGATCGCGTGCAGATCGTGCAGAACCGGCAGGGCGTGGCGCAGGTCGTGCGCGACACGGCGCGGGCCCGCGAGTGAGGCCGCGCAACGAGGAGAAGGATTGCCATGTCCGTTAGGTGGTTTGTCGCGTTGCTGGCGCCGTTGGCGATGGCTGGTACCTTGACCGCGTGCAACAGCACGGGTGGCGTGCAGCCGGGCGTCGTCAACACTTCGGCGCCGGCCAGCTATCGCGGCGAAAGTGGCCGCGTCGTCGCCATCCAGGAAGTCCCGATCCGCAGCCGCAGCTCCGGCGTCAGCGACGGCACCCTGATCGGCGGTGGCCTGGGCGCGGCCGGCGGTGCGGCGATCGGGGCGGCGACCACCAACTCGGTGGGCGGCGCCGTGGTCGGTGGCCTGCTGGGCGCGGTCGCCGGCGGCATTGCCGGAACGGCGATCGACCAGAACTCCACCCGCCGCGGCATCCAGGTGACGGTCCAGAAGGACGACGGCCAGCGCGTCACCATCGCCCAGGCCGACGACGGCGACGTCCAGATGGGCGATCGCGTCGCCATCGTCTACGACCGCAACGGCGTGGCCAAGGCGGTGCGCGAGACCGGCTACCGCCGCGATTGATGGCCATCGGAGCGTCGGCCTCCGGGCCCGCTCATGGCACGGTGCGGACCTGCAGGGCCGCGTTGCGACGATGACACGTGAGGGGCCGAGGCTTATATAGGCCCCGCCATGGCTAGAAACTCCCTCGGTATCGACAAGGCGGCGGCCGACACGCGCGTCGTCGTCGCCATGTCGGGCGGCGTCGATTCGTCGGTCGTGGCCGCGCTCCTGCAGGAGCAGGGCTACGATGTCGTGGGCATCACCCTGCAGCTCTATGACCATGGCACCGCCGTCGGCAAGGTCGGCGCCTGCTGCGCCGGCCAGGATGTCCAGGACGCCCGCGACGTGGCGCAGCGGCTCGGCATTCCGCACTATGTGCTCGACTACGAAAGCCGCTTTCGCGCCGAAGTCATGGATGCCTTCGCCGACTCCTACCTGCGCGGCGAGACACCGGTGCCGTGCATCGCCTGCAATCGCACCGTGAAGTTCCGCGACTTGCTCGAGACCGCGCACGAGCTTGGCGCCGACGCCCTGGCGACCGGCCATTATGTGCGGCGCGTGATCGGCGAGGCCGGACCCGAGCTGCATCGCGGCGCCGATCCGGCGCGCGACCAGAGCTACTTCCTGTTCGGCACCACCGCCGAGCAGCTCGCCTTCCTGCGCTTTCCGCTCGGCCATCTGCCCAAGACCGAGACGCGCGCTTTGGCCGAGCGCTTCGGCGTTGCGGTGGCCGACAAGCCCGACAGCCAGGACATCTGCTTCGTGCCCAATGGCGACTATGCCGCCGTGGTGCACAAGCTCAGGCCCCAGGCGACCGAGCCTGGCGACATCGTCGACCTGCAGGGCG
>VGCQ01000313.1 GCA_016870055.1 Alphaproteobacteria bacterium
CAGTCTATGACGAGCTCGACGACAAGGAGAAGGCCGCCTTCCGCAAGGCCTACAACGCCTCCTACCATCCCTGCCGCGAGATCCTGGAAGAGATCTACGACGACGTCGCTTCGGGCAACGAGGTGCGTTCGGTGATCCAGGCGACGCGCCGCCACGGCACCTATCCGATGGGCAAGATCGACAGCACCGACATGTGGGTGGTGGGCGAGAAGGTCCGCGCCAACACCGAGCGCAACTACGCGCCGCTCAATCCCGAGACGGCCGGCGTCTACATGGCTTGCATGATGGCCCAAGTCGACCTTTTGAAGGACCGCGGCCATCCCTATTCGGAGATCGCCAACGAATCGATCATCGAGGCTGTCGATTCGCTCAATCCCTACATGGACTACAAGGGCGTGTCGTACATGGTCGACAATTGCTCGACCACGGCGCGGCTCGGCGCCCGCAAGTGGGCGGCACGTTTCGACTACATCCTGAAGCAGCAAGCCTTCCCGACGATCGACGACAAAGCGGGTAAAGGCCAGACGCCGTTCGACAAGTTCCTGTCGAGCAACATCCACGAAGTGCTGAAGATCTGCGCCGAGTTGCGACCTTCGGTCGACATCGCCGTGGTGCCGACGCGGCGGGGGTAGAACTCCCTGCCCGTCGTTTTCGATGGGTAGGGAATCAGCGCGGCAGCGCGTACGTGACCGTGGCGTGCGCCACCGGCTCCTTCCGGCCGTCGCTCCAGATCGTGAAGTCGCCGACCGCCAGCGATCGGCCGAGCTTCAAAAGGCGGCCCTCGCCCAACAGGTCGGCGGGCTCGGGCTTGCGCAGGAAGTTGATGTTGAGGTTGGTGGTCACCGCCATGGCCACCGGACCGAGGCGACCCAGCAGCAACAGATAGAAGCCGCAATCGACCATGGCCATCAGGGTCGGGCCGGAGATCGTGCCGCCCGGCCGCAGGTGGCGGTCATTGGTGCCCTGACGGACGCGGATCGTGGTGTCGTCGAGATACTCGACGCGGAAGTCGGGCGGCGCCTGCGGGAATTCCTCCCTCAGAAAGCGGTGCAGGTCGTCGGGAGTCATCACCGGCATGACGCCCCTCGCCGCTTGTCGTAGAATGCCGCCATGACCAATGCCTCCAACGAACCCGTCCTGCTGCGCCGCGACCAGGGCCGGGTCGCCGTCCTGACGCTCAACCGTCCGCACGCCATGAACGCTTTGTCGGGCGAACTTATAGACGCCCTGCAGGCGGAGTTCGACCGGCTCGCCCAAGACCGTGAGATCCGCTGCGTCGTGATCGAGGCCAACGGCCGCGCCTTCTCGGCCGGCCACGATCTACGCGAAGTCCGCTCGACCGACGATTACGGCTTTCACTACGACCTGATCTCGCGCTGCTCGGCCATGATGCTGTCGATCCGCCGCCTGCCGCAGCCGGTGATCGCCAAGGTCCATGCCATCGCCACGGCAGCGGGCTGCCAGCTGGTCGCCGCCTGCGATCTCGCGGTCGCGTCGAGCGACGCCAAGTTCGCCACGCCCGGCGTCAATATCGGTCTGTTCTGCGGCACGCCGTCGGTGCCGCTCGGCCGCAATGTCGGCTCCAAGCGCGCGCTCGACATGCTGTTCACCGGCGAGCCGGTGAGCGCGGAGACGGCGCTACGCGACGGCCTGGTGAGCCGCGTCGTGGCGCCGGCCGAGCTCGACCGGGCGACGATGGCGCTGGCCGAGACCATCGCCAGCAAGTCGCCGCTCGTGCTGGGCCAGGGCAAGGAGCTGTTCCACAAGCACATGGAGATGGACGTCGAGCAGGCCTATGCGTACGCCACCGCCTACATGGCCGGCGCCATCAAGCGCGACGACGCCAAGCTCGGCATCGACGCCTTCGTGAACAAGCAGGGCCTGCCGGAGTGGAAGGGGCGGTAGCCGGCTACTGCCGCCAGTCGCTTCCCCTGCCCTCGATCTGGCGCACCGCCGCCTTCCAGTCGGCGACGCCGAACTCCGGCGACGCGCGCTGCTGGCGGGCGCGTTCGCCGTATTGCCGAACGACCTCGGGGTCGATCGGCGTCGGCTCCTCGTCGAGGCCACGAGCGATGATCTCGACCTCGCAGGCGCGCTCCAGCATGTAGAGGCGGCGTAGCGCCGCCGGGATCGTGGCGCCGACGGTGAGCAGGCCGTGGTTGCGCAGCACGACCGAGCTGCCCTTCTGGCAGCTCACGCCCAACGACTCGCACTCCTCGTCGGTCGTCGGCATGCCGTACTCGTGGTAGACCACCTCGTCGAGCACGGCGAGCGCATCCTGGCTGATCGGCCGCAGCCCCTGCTTCAGCACCGAGATGCCGGTGCCGGCCCGGGTGTGGGTGTGGGTGACGCAGTAGACGTCGGGCCGCGCCTTGTAGACGCCGCTGTGGATCGTGAACCCCGCGGCATTGAAGCTGTCGTTGGTGCTGTAGACCTTGCCGTCGATATCCATCTTGACCAGGCTCGAGGCGGTGATCTCGTGGAACAGATCGCCGTAGTTGTTGATCAGGAAGCATTTCGGCTCGCCTGGAATGCGCGCCGACATGTGGGTGTTGATGGTGTCGGTCCAGCCGTAGAGATCGGAGATGCGGTAGAGCGCGGCGAGATCGCAGCGGGTCTGCCATTCGGCGTCGCTCATGTTGGCGTGGTCGACTGATGGCGGCGCGTTCATCGCAAGTCTCCGTGGCCGGATGTGGAACGTCGAAGAGATTGTAGGCCAACTCGAATGCCGGCGCGAGCAAGCGCCTATTTCGACTCTCGGCTCGGCGCCTCAGACCAGCCAGCCGCGACCGGAAGCGCTGGTGAAGTCGAGCTGCACGACGAGGTCGTTGAAGTCGCGGTCGCCGCCGCCCAACGTGTCCTCCCAGCCCCACGTGTTCAGACCGTAGTTCCATAGATGCGCCACCGGCTGGCCGTTCGCCGATTCGTTGGCCTGCGCGAACGCCCAAAAGCGCGTGTCCTGGGTGTTGTTGACCAGCCGCATCGCGATCAGGTCTCCGGCATCGACGCCGACCAGACCCGACTGCGCATAGTTGCCGTAGCCCGGCCCGTTGAGCGCGACACCACCGCTGGTGAGCTGGTAGGCTCTTCCGGACGCCGCAGCGGCGTAGCCGGCATCGCCCGGGTTCAGCCCCGCAATGGTGCCGGCGAGGTCGTCGACGCGATAGAAGCTCACCGTCAAGCTGTCCTCGCCGTTCTGACGCATCCGCACCACCGCGGTCGTGTCGTTGGCAGCACCGGCCGTCTCGGCCAGGGCGACCGGCCGCGCCACCCGCACCGCGCCCGGGCTCGACGTAAAGTCGGCAAAGCCGAACGGACTGCTGAGTGCACCCTGCAGTGCCGCCAGCGACACACCGCTCATCGTCATCGAGATTGCTTCACCGGCATCGACGACCGACTGCGCCACCCATCCCTGTCCTTGCTTGTCGAACAGGCGCACGAGGCGGGGGTCGAAGTCGGCCTGCAGGACCTGTTGGGCAAATCGACTGGTCCAGGCAAAGGCTTCGGTGCCGGGACTCGAGAAAAGGACCGTCTGGTTGCCGATGAAAAGCGCCACGGCGCCGGCCGAACCCGGCGAAATCGCCTGGAACATCAGGCTCTGCTCGGCACCGCTGGTCCAGCCGCCCGAGCCGCTGGCGTCGAGCATGTCGGGGTTGGCGCTGAACGACATCTGCGAATGGGCGATCGCCGACAGCGCCCGCGCCAGCAACGTGCCGTTGGGCGATCCCAGCCCGGTCGTGAGGTCGTAGCCTGGGCCAGCGTAATAGCCGTAGCCGGTCAATGTGATGGGATCGCCCTTGCCGTCGATGAGCGGAGCCGGTCCACCATCGATGCGCGAGGTGATGTTGTTGCCGAATGTGACATCATTGAACGAGTCCGGCGCGATGGCCGCCGCCATGTAGAGCAGATCGTTGGCGAAACCCAAGCGTGGCAGACCCTGATCCTCGAATATCGTGTCGATCTGCGCGATCAACGAGGCCCACATCGGCGCCGCCGCGCTGGTGCCTTCGTCGAACTGAATGCCGACCATGTTGTCCGGTGGTGTGCGATAGAACATGTTGCCGCCGGCGTTGGCCGCAACATCGGGGGCGCCACGACCAGTGCCGCGGGCCGGGTTCACGCTCGTCGGCGTCAAACCAAAAGACGATTGATACCAGGGCGTCGCTTGCGTCGTATCGACGCCGCCGTCACTCGCTCCGAGGATCGGCGTCCGTCGGCCATTCGAGATGACGAACGAATTCCAGACCGACTCCAGGAAAACATTCTGCTCGCCGTCGCCTCCATCGGCGGCACTCGGCAGCACCGTGAGCCCACCGGCAGCCAGGCGCCAAAGCGTCGTCGGGTCATTGGCCATCGCCAGCCCGTAGAGTGACTGGGACGGCGTCGGATCGGCCGTGACGGTGGAATCGAGCGGCGCCGCGGCAAGAGTCGTGAGCGACGTGCCGCCGACCAGCAGCATGTAGGGCGAACTGGAGTTGATTGCTTGATTCGCCAAGCCGGTGGCGATGCCCCAGCTCGAGCCGTAGTCGTTGTTCGCCTGCACCATGGTGACGTTGCGCAGCGCACCGTCGGCGAACAGCTCGGCGATGGCATTGGCAAAAACCGAGCCCGGGGTGGTTTGCTGAAGGATCGAGAAGGACGACGACAGGACCGCCGGGTCGTTCGCCTTGTCCCAGAAGGCCGTCTGATACGAGGTGATGACATTGGCATGGGAGGGCTGATTGAAGCCTGATCCCGGATAGAGTCCGATCTTGCTGCCCGGCGCTGCGGACGCGATGACGCCGACATCGAGCGATCGTTCGCCGCTGTTGCCCTCGGCGAAACTCTGCCCAGCCGCGTTGCCGACCGGATAGTAGTCCCCCGGTGTCGTCAGCCCAGCCGCGCGGCGAAAGTCGTTCAGCGCCGCGCCAAAAGTTGGATTGGCGTGCGGCATGGCATCTCCAATGCCAGGTTCGATCAACCCGATCGTTGCCGTCTGCACCGCTACGTCGGTGAGGGGAAAATCGTACAGGTCGCGGCCGATCGCGCCGGCAAAGTAGTTGCTGTGCTGGTGGGTTGCCGTCAGATAGTTGCCGATGCTTTGTGGACCGTCGCGCAGGGCAGCCACGACGCCGCCCGACAGATCGGAAACCGCCGGGAACGTGCCGAACCACGGCGCGGTGTCGAACCACAATCCCGCGATGTTCACGCCGGCCGGCACCGACAGGTTGCCGTTCCAATAGTAGAGATTCCCGGCCTGGTAGGGTTTGGTGCCGAACAACGTCTCGAACTGCGTCGCCGTCAGGTGCACCCAGATGGTCCGCGAATCTTGTGACGTGACGTAGCCGTCGACGGCGCCTGTCGCACTGCCGATGATGGTGCCGTAACCGGCCAGCGTCGCGAGGGCGTTGTTGTAGTCGGCCGATGTGGCGCCGTAGGTCGACCACAAAGTGCCGTTGGCATCGAGCCGTTGCAGGGTTGTCTGACGGGTCGACCAGTCGCTGGTGAGCAATGCTGTCGGATCGTTGGCTCGCGGCAGGATGAAAGCGACATTGATGTCGTCGACCGCCGGCGTTCCCGTAACATGGAATGCCGCATCGACCGTCGTTGCCGTCGTTGTGCGGTAGCTCGTGAGATCGAGGAAGGTCGAATTGGTAAGCGTCGGCATCGGTCGATCACGCACCGCGACTTAAACCGCGCCACGTCCTGGTCGACTATAGGAGCGGATTTGAGGCAGAGGTATGGCCGGCCTCTGGAAATAGTGTCGGGCTGTCACGTCATGCGACGTTAATTCCCCGGCTATAAGTCGACGGC
>VGCQ01000314.1 GCA_016870055.1 Alphaproteobacteria bacterium
CCAGTGGTTGGCGCACCACCTGGTCGACCAGGGCCATGTCGCGCCCAAGTTCCACGCCATCGCCCATGCCCGCGTCGCCGAGGCCGAGGCGACCAACCGCGCGATCTCGCTGGCGCGGCTCGTCGATGCGCCGCTGCTGCTCGTCCATATGTCGGAGATCGAAGCCATCGAGACCCTGCGCCAGGCGCAGAAGAAAGGCCTAAAAATTTTCGGCGAGACCTGCCCGCAATACATCGCGCTTACCGCCGACGACATGGACAAGCCCGGCGTCGAGGGCGCGATGTGGTGTTGCAGCCCGCCGCCGCGCGATTCGGCGGCGCAGGAGGCGGTGTGGGCGGCGCTGAAGGACGGCACCTTCCAGACTTTCTCGTCCGACCATGCGCCCTATCAGTTCAACGAAAAGGGCAAGATCCCCAAGGGCGACAAGACGACGTTCAAGGAGATGGCGAACGGCGTACCGGGCCTCGAGCTGCGCCTGCCGCTCCTGTTCTCCGAGGGCGTGCAGAAGGGCCGCATTACCTTGCAGCAGTTCGTGGCGCTCACCGCCACCAACCACGCCAAGCTTTACGGCCTCTACCCCCGGAAGGGCACGATCGCCGTCGGTTCGGACGCCGACTTTGCGATCTGGGACGCCGACAAGGACGTCACTATCCGCTGGAAGGACCTGCACGACAATGTCGGCTACACGCCCTACGAGGGCCGCGAGATCAAAGGCTGGCCGATCACCGTGGTGAGCCGCGGCCGCATCGTGGTCGAGAACGGCAAGCTCGATGCGGCGCGCGGCTCGGGTCAGTTCCTGCCCTGCGATTCGCCCGACTCGGCCAAGCCGCAGGGGCAGACGGCGCCGGAGCTACAGTCGATGTCCCGCTTCGGCTTGAAACCGCTGTTCTGATGATCGGTATCGACTATGTAAGGCGCATGGCGCTCTACAATCGTTGGCAGAACGAGAATCTCTACGGCGCCGCCGACAGGCTTACCGACGAGGAGCGCCATCGCGATCGCGGCGCCTTCTTCGGCTCGATCCACCGCACGATGTGCCACCTCCTGTGGGCCGACCAAACCTGGATGAGCCGCTTTCGCGGCGCGCCGCCGCCAGTGGCTCTAGCGGAGTTGGCCGAGCAGTATCGCGACTGGGTGCCTCTCCAGAGTCGGCGCCGCGATCTTGATGACGAGATCGAGCGATGGGCCGAAGGTCTCGCAGCGGAATGGCTGGCTGGAAACCACACCCATTTTTCACCCAGCTTCGCGCGGGAGGTCACGAACCCACGCTGGCTGCTGGTATCGCATTTCTTCAATCACCAGCCCCACCATCGTGAGCAGATCCTTTGCATGTTGACCCAGGCGGGCAGAAAACCTGGCGATACGGACCTGCCGATGATGCCCGACTGATGGGTCTGCCAAGACCCTTGATCGGGCGGCCGATTTGACGTTGCGCACGGAAGGGATTTTGCGCAGTTCCTTGCCGAGTTCGGCCTCGGCGCGCTCCAGGTCATGTTGCGCCTGCATATTCATCCAGTAGGCGGCCGAGGTGCCAAGGCATCGTGCAAGGCGCAACGCAGTGTCGGCGGTCACGGGAGTCTGCTCATTGGTCAGTCGCTCGACGCGCGTGCGTGGTATGCCAACTGCACGGGCTGCAGCCTAGGACGAAAGCTTCATGGGTCGAGGGAAGTCTTCGCGCAGCACTTCGCCAGGGTGCACGGAAGGAAGCGTCTTAGGGCTTGATGACCTCTTATGCTAAAGTCTGGCAAAGTCTGACATCGATGGAGCAGCCATGAACGTGTCGCTTACCCCCAAATTGGAGGGTTTTGTCAGGGCCAAGGTCAAGACTGGTGATTACAACAATGCCAGCGAAGTCGTGCGCGAGGCATTACGCCTGTTGCAGCGCGAGGAAGCGGCAGTTCGCGAACGTAAGGTCGCTCGCTTACGCAAGGCGTTGCAAGCGGGGCTTGATGGACCTGACGCCGAAGGGTTTGACATCAAGAAGGTCGTGAAGCGCCTCAAGAAACAGCGCGGACTCTAGCTCTGAAGATGCCACTGCGGTTACGGATTGCTGCCGCGGCCGCCCGCGATATCGATCGGATTGCGGGTTATTCGCGCCGTCATTGGGGTTCCGCCGTAGCGGTCCGATATGTCACAGGTCTTTGGCAGGCAATTGGGCGACTTCGGCGCACTCCGTCCATCGGTTCGAACTATGGCGAAATCCTCGAGGGCGTTCGACGCTATCGCTTTCGTTCTCACACCATTTACTATGTCGTCTTGAAGGACAGTGTGAGAATTGTCCGTATCCTGCATGTTCGCATGAGTCCGGACCGTCATTTGCCCGACTAGAGAGATTGAAATGCCCCGTCGCCTGAAAGTCGCCGCCGCCCAGCTCGGGCCCATCCATCGCGCCGACAGCCGCAAAAGCGTGGTCGCGCGGCTGGTCGAGATGCTGAAGGAGGCCGATTCCCGCGGCTCGAAGTTCGTGGTCTTTCCCGAGCTTGCCCTCACCACCTTCTTTCCGCGCTGGTGGATCGAGGATCAGAGCGAGGTGGACAAGTATTTCGAGGCGCAGATGCCGAGTCCCGAGACGCTGCCGCTGTTCGAGCTGGCGCGCTCCAAGGGAATCGGCTTCTACCTGGGCTATGCCGAGCTCACTGAGGAGGAGGGCAGTCCTCATCGTTTCAACACTTCGATCCTGGTCGGGCCGGACGGCCGCACCATCGGCAAGTATCGCAAGGTCCATCTGCCGGGCCATGCCGAGCACCGGCCGGCAGCACCCTACCAGCATCTCGAGAAGAAATACTTCGAGGTCGGCAATCTCGGCTTCAACGTCTGGAAGATGTTCAAGGACGAGATCATCGTCGGCCAGTGCATCTGCAACGACCGGCGTTGGCCCGAGACCTTCCGCGTCATGGGGCTGAAAGGCGCCGAGATGGTGGTGCTTGGCTACAACACGCCGACCGACAACGTCTATGCGCCTAAGGAGCCGCCTTACCTGCGTGTGTTTCATCACAACCTCTCGATCCAGGCGGCGGCCTACCAGAACGGCATCTGGGTCGTCGCCACCGCCAAGGCCGGCAAGGAAGACGGATTCTGGTTGCACGGCGGCTCGGCCATCGTGGCGCCGACCGGCGAGATCGTCGCCAAGTCGACGACCGAGGAGGACGAGGTCGTGTCCTACGATTGCGACATGGAGCTCGGTGAATACATCCGCAACACCACCTTCAATTTCGCCAAGCATCGTCGGCCCGAGCACTACAAGCTGATCGTCGAGCGCACCGGTGTGAAGGTCGAGCCAAGTAACTGAGGACCCTGGAATGCAATACGCCGTTGCCGACGTGAATCATCACGATCGATACAAGATCCTGACTGCCTTCGTTCTGCCGCGACCGATCGCCTGGGTGACCACGATCGGTCCGACCGGCGTGGTCAATGCCGCGCCGTTCAGCTTCTTCAATGTCTTCGCCGAGGATCCGCCGCTCGTCATGTTCGCCGTCAACAAGCGGCCGGACGGGCGGATCAAGGACACCTGGATCAACATCGAACGCACCGGCGAATTCGTCGTCAACCTGACCGACGAGCCGCTCGCTCGCGCCATGCACGAATCGATCGGCGACTTCCCGCCCGACATCGGCGAGCCCGACTATCTCGATCTTGGGCTCGCACCGTCGGTCGACATCAAGGTACCGCGGCTCGCCCAGGCGCCGTGGGCGATGGAGTGCAAGACCTGGCAGGTCATCAACGTCAAGGACGACCGCCAGCTCGTCATCGGTGAAGGCCTGCGCTTCCACATCCGCGACGAGCTGTGGGATGCCAAGGCGATGCGCGTGCATATGGACAAGTACCATCCGATCGGCCGCATGTTCGCCGACCGTTATTGCCGTACCGACGACCGTGTGCTGTTCCCGGCCGCCGAAGGGCCGAAAAAGGCGGCGGAATAGGGAAACTGCCGACGCACTGCGGCAAAGTTATTTTTATCACTAAAGTTATTGACAGGACGACCGCCAAGTTCTAGGTTTGTTCTCTTCAAGGAGGACCACCTATGACGAGCTATGTCGTCGTGGGCGAACGATCGACGTCGGAGTGGGTCGAGCCCGATCTCAGCATTCTCGATGACCGGCGCGGCCCCGTGCCGTCGCTGCCGGTCCAGCTTCTGCCGACACCCTGGCGCGATTGGATTTCTGAAACGGCGGCGGCGGTCGCCGCACCGGCCGACTATGTCATGCAGTCCGTGCTGGCAGGCTTGATCGGCGTCTGCGGCGCCGGCGTGCGGGTCCGTGTCACGCCAACCTGGTCCGAGCCGATGGTGCTGTGGCAAGCCATGGTGGGGGAGCCTTCGACGGGCAAGTCGGCGGCACTCGCGCCGATGCGCCGGCTGCTCGACCAGGTCGAGCAGGAGCGGCGCCTGCACGACGACGTGCGCCAGGAAGCACACGCCGAGCAGGCGAAGAAGGGTGGCGACGGTCGGCCGTTCGTGGCCTCGCAGATCGTCGCCTCGGACGCCGACTTGGAGACAACGGTGGAGATCGTCGCCGGCAATCCGCGCGGCGTCGTGCTGTGGCGCGACGTCTCGACGGTATGGCTCGACGGCGGCTGCGACGGCGGCCGCGAGCTTCAGATTTGGCTGGAGGCGTGGACGGCAAGTGGCGTCTCCATACCTTGCAAGGGTCGGCCGCCGCGCAGCCTTGCGAGCTTTCCAGTCAGCATCCTTGAGACGATGCGGCCGGACCGGCTGAAGGTGGCTCTGCAAGAGGGCCATGAAGGCCTCGCCGCGCGCTATCTCTATGTCTGGCCGGGACCGCAACCCTATCACCCGCTCGCCGCGCAAGCGCCGAGGCATGACGACGAGGTGCTGCAACGTCTACGACATCTGTCCCGGTTGGCGCGTACGCCCGACGATCCCTGCGAGCTTGCGTTCGACGACCGTGGCCGTGAGGCGCTCGACGGCGTGCTGGCGAGCCTCCATGCCGAGCGGCTCAAGGCCGACGGTCCGGCGGCGGCGTGGCTCGGCAAAGGCCGCAGCTTCATCGCCCGCCTGGCGGGGGCGCTCGAGCTCTTGGCCTCGGTCGACGCGCCGCGCTGTCGGCCTGGTGCGATCGGCCGCGAGCAGGTCGAAACCGCGGCGGCGTTGTGGCGGAACTACTTTTGGCCGCACGCCCAGGCGGTGTTCGACTGCGCCGGTCTCTCCCAGCATCGCCAGCGGGTGCGCCGCGCGGCGAGATGGTTGGTCGAGGCGCGTACCAAGTCGGTGACGCGCGAGGACATCCGCCGCCGTGCCCTCGCGCTCAGCGCAACGGCCGAGGAGACGAACGAGGTGCTCTATCGCCTGGACTATCTCGGCTTCGTGCGGCAGGACCCTGCCGTGCGCAACGTCAGTCGCGGCCGCCCGGCCAATCGCAGGCTGGTCAACCCGGCGCTGGCCTCGACGTGAAACCGCTTGCGGAAATTGCGGGAATTGCGGGAAGTCAGGCTGCCCAGCCCAGACGCGAACGGCCGATCGCCATCGATACCGCGGCCTGGCTCGGTTCGACGACCGGCAGGCCGACGTGACGCTGCAGACGGTCGCGGTAGCGCGCCATGCCGGCGCAGCCCATGACCAGGACGTCGGCGCCGTCCTCGTCGCGCAGCTCGGCCGCGACCTCGGCCATGCGGGCGAAGGTGCGCGATTCATCGGCCAGCTCGACGACGCCCAGGCCAATGGCGCGGTCGCCCGCCATGCGCTCGCCCACACCCATCTGGCCAACATAGCGCAGATGGCGC
>VGCQ01000315.1 GCA_016870055.1 Alphaproteobacteria bacterium
CAGGAAGGCCTCAGGCACCGAGCGGCCGGTGGTGAGGAGCCCATGGTTGCGCAGCATCATCGCCTGGTTGTCGCCGAGGTTTTCGAGCAGCCGGCCACGCTCGTCGAGATCGAGGCTCGGTCCTTCGTAGTCATGGTAGGAAAGCTTGCCATGGAAGGCGGTCGAGACCATGGAGATCGGCAGCAGCCCGTCCCTCAACGCGCATACCGCCATGCCGGCGCGCGTGTGAGTGTGCATCACCACCCGATGACGCGCGACGTGCGCCATGTGCACCGCCGAATGAATGACGAAGCCGGCGTAGTTCACTGGATGCTGCGAGGGGCCGACATTGTTGCCGTCGAGGTCGATCTTGACCAGGTTGGACGCCGTGACCTCGTCATAGTTCAGACCAAACGGATTGATCAGGAAATGCGGCTGCTCGCCCGGCACACGCGCCGTCAGGTGGCCGTAGATCAGCTCGGTCCAGCCGAAATGGTCGACCAGCCGGTAGGCCGCCGCGAGCTGCCGGCGCAGCACCGCCTCGCCTTCCTCGGGTGGCAGCGCATAGACGTCGACGCCGGTCAGCGGCTGGTCCTGGGCGATAGGCATGTTCATGGCGGTTCTCCGCGGAAGGATGACCGAGCTTAGGCGGGCACGACGCAGGCCCGCAACCTGCCACTGCGTGCAATCGGCAGCCAAAAATTCGAGACCGCCTCATCCACCCGCCCAAGCCCTTCGTACGAGCAACAAAGGCAGCGAGGATCATGCGAACCGACATCTCGTTCGAGACCGAAGACGGCACGACGTTGCGGGGCTGGCACTACCGGCCGCCGAGCGGCGGCAGGCATCCGACGATCGTCATGGCGCACGGCTTTTCGGCCGTGAAGGAGATGCATCTCGACGACTTTGCCAAAGCCTTCGCAGCAGCCGAGCTGGGCGCGTTGGTCTTCGACCATCGCGGCTTCGGCGCCAGCGACGGGAAGGTGCGGCAAGAGGTCGATCCCGAGCAGCAAATCCGCGACTGGCGCGATGCCCTCAGCTTTGCCGAAACCCTGGGGAGCGTCGACGGCGATCGCTTGGGCGTCTGGGGCACAAGTTACAGCGGCGGTCATGCCCTGGTGTTGGGCGCCGTCGATCGGCGTATCAAATGCGTGGTGGCGCAAGTACCGATGGTCAACGGCCCGGCCAACGCGCGGCGCCTGATCCGGGCCGACTTGCTGGCGCCGACCTTGCGCCTGATCGAGGGTGATCGGCGTGCCCGGTGGGCGGGCGGCGCAGCAGCGCTCATGCCGGTGGTGTCGGCCGATCCGGCCGGGCCGGCGGCTTTGCCGACGGAGGATTCCTACACTTGGTTCACCCACACGGCGGCGGCGCGGGCGCCGGCGTGGCGCAACGAGGTCACCTTGCGCTCACTCGACCTGTTCACCGGCTACGACCCGTCGGCTCTGATCGCCGCCATAAGCCCGACACCGCTCTTGATGATCGTCGGCCTCGCCGACCACCTGACGCCGGCCGACCTCGCCCTCGCCGCCTACGAAAGAGCGCTGGTGCCGAAGAAGCTCGTGACGCTGCGCGGCGGCCATTTCGACGCCTATGTCGCTGAATTCGCCGCCGCCAGCGCGGCAGCGATCGACTGGTTCGGTGCCCATCTGCGCTGAACCGCCGGGGTTGCGCCGATCAAGCCCTTCGACTATCAGTCGCCTTCCGGCCTCGCTCCCTTCGTCTAGAGGCCCAGGACGCGGCCCTCTCAAGGCTGAAACACGGGTTCGAATCCCGTAGGGAGCGCCAAGCTTCTGGCGATTGCCGGCGCAGGTCGCGGCCGTGGTCTTTGCCTCAGATCGTTCTCCGACATCCCCCCGCCTTGGCAGCACACTAGCCGATCTGGTCCTGCTGATCGCAGGCGGCAGCGCGCTATTGATCGCGATCATCCTGTGGTTCGACAATGCCCAAGGGGGACTCACCGGCAACGGTGTGTTCAAGAGCCTCGAGCTGAAGCCCTGGGTCACCGACCCGGCGACGGCGCCGCTCTATCCCGCGAACTATCTCTTCTACCCGCTCTACGGCGCACTCTGCCGACTGCTCGATGTCTTGGGCGTGTTCGCCGGCGACCCGCGACGGCAGATGACCATTCTCAATGCCGTGAGCTGCGGCCTTTGCCTCGGTGTCGTCTATCTGCTGGTTCGCGCCATTACGAGCGATCGGACGGTGGCGCTGCTCGCGGCACTCTTCCACCTCGCCTCGAGCTTCGTGATGTTCCTCGCCATCGTCAACGAGGACATCATGCCGAGCTACACGGTGCTGCTTGCCGCCATGGCGCTGGGCAGCGTCTGGCTGGCGCGGCCGACGGCAGTCCGCGTGATGGCCGTCTCGGTGTTGTTCTCGTTGGCCTGGCTGATGGAATGGCGGCTGATGTTCCCGACTCTACCGGCGATGCTCGCAGCCTTGTGGCTGTGCGAGGGGCGGCCGATGCGGCGCTTGGGCTGGATCGCCTTGTTTCTCGTCGGCATGGTGGCGACGGCGACGGTCGTGGCCTGGGCCTGGCAGGGCCACGACAAGGCGGTGGGACCGTTCGAGCTGATCTGGACCGGCAAGGCTGTACGCTCGGTGTGGGCGGGATTCACCTGGCCCAAGGTCGGCTATCTTTGGGACGGCATGGTCGCCTACCTGCTGGGCGCAGGCGTAGCGGCGATCCCCGGCATTCCGGGCTGGGATATCTGGCGCTACCCGGCAACCATTTGGATGCTGGCCGTGGCCGCCGTCGCCCTGCCCGCACTGTTGCGCCGGTGGCGAGAGCCGCAGGCGCGGGCACTGGCGGCCATTTTCGGCGTCACTTTCGTGGCGGGTGCGGTGTTCAACCTCTATTCGCAGCCGCAGGACCCGCAGATGCAGATCAACGTCATGGCCTGGCTGACCGTCGGCTGGGCGTTGGTGCTGGTCGCGGCGCGCAACCGCTGGGGAGGCCGTGGTCTCGCGGTGCTGGCCGGGCTCACGGTCACCCTGTTCGCCTACAACGTTTGGAGCCTGGCGCCCTTGCGGGGCCTCGACAGCGCCTGGCAGCGCGCCATCGAGCGGCTGGAACGCGAGGCCGATCCCTCGCGCACCGTCTGGCTGATGCACGATTTCGACTGGTCGATGGTCTACGGCTCGCTGCATTGGGGAACGGCGGAACCGGGCACGACGACGCTGGGACCGGCGCCGCAGAAGGAGCCCAAGTTCAAGTGGATCGGCTTCACCGGGCAAGTGCTGCGCCATCCCGACTGGAGCGACCAGCGCCAGGTCGACGACCTGCGCCAGCAGATCGATCGCGCCTTGGCCTTGGGCTACCAAGTGCTGGTGGTGCGGCTGTGGGTCATGGACTTGCCGCAGCTCGAAGTCGCGACCGGCATGGTGGCCAGCAGCGCCCGTCTCGAGGCGTTGCGACGGCTGCTGCACGAAGACTACGTGGCGACCCAGGCTTTCGTCGACCCGGTGGTCGGCGCCGTGCACAAGCTGCAAAAGCGCCCCGGCCGATAGTTACATCGTCGCCTGCTGGATGCGTCGCTCGTCGAGGCCGACCGAGCGAGCGGTCTCGACGATCGCCGCCCAGGTGTCGTCGGGCAGCGGCACGCCGTTGGCCTGCCGTTCGGCGCGCATGCGCGCCTCGGGCTCGCCGGGCACCAGGATATCGCCACCCGGTGTGGCCGGCGCCGAACCTTTCACGAAGTCGACATACTTGGCGACATCCACAGGGAAGAACCCCACGGGGTCGAACACCTTGGGGTCGATGTAGAACGACAGCATGCCGTTGGCAAAGCGGCCACGCTTGGGGTCGGTCGCGCCAGTGCCCGACAGCGAGCCGCCGAGCACTTCGCACATGAAGGCAAGGCCCGAGCCCTTGTGGTCGCCGAAGGCGCGGATCGCCCCCGTGCCCTGGCTGTGGTCGCGCGGCCCGGTCGGCGTGTAGGCGCCGTAGAGCAAATGGGGGTCGCTGCTCGGCTTGCCGTCGGGCCCGATCAGCGCGCCGTCCGGCACCTTCTTGCCACCTTGGCTTGCCACCAGGACCTTGCCTTCGGCCACGATCGAGGTGGCGAAATCGAGCACCAGCGGGTCCTGGCCCGGACGCGGCACGCCGACGCAATAGGGCGCCGTCGAGAAGCGCCGCTCGACGCCGCCATAGGGTGCCACCAGCACACTGCCCGAGGCATTGACGAAATGGACCGAGACGAAGCCCGCCTCGGCCGCCATCTCGGCCCAGTCGCCGACCCGGCCGACATGGCCTGCGTTGCGCAGCGTCACGGCGGCCAAGCCGTTCCTGCGGCACTTGTCGATACCGATCTGCACCGCCTGCGGCGTCACGGTCTGGCCGAAACCGTATTTGCCGTCGACCACGGCGATCACCGGCGTGTCGACGACGACCTCGACCTCGACGTCGGGTACCACCGTGCCGCGCTGCTTTTGCGAGGCATAGCGCGGCACACGCACCACACCATGGCTGTCGTGGCCCGACAGGTTGGCGCTGACCAGGTAGCGGCCGATCCGGCCGCCCTCCGCCTTCGAACAACCGGCCGCAGCAAAGATGTCCGCGACGAAGGCTTCGAGCGCCCTCGCCCCGATGATGATCGTCATCGCCCGCTTCCCCTGATCGACCGGCGCCTACTTCCTGGCTTTCGCCTTGGCCTGCTTCTCCTGCGTCGCACGCCGCAAGGCGGCAACGTAGCCGCGGTTCCAGGTCGGATTGATCATGACCTCGTTGATCACGATATGCGGCGGCAGGCAGGCGACATAGCGGATGAGATCGCCGACGTCTTCCGACTGAGCCATGCGCGCGCGCTCCTCCTTGGTGATCGGGATCGGCCGCTTGTCGAGAATGGGTGTGGCGACCTCGCCAGGGCAAACCACGCAGGAGCGAATGCCGTTGACGCACTCCTCCATGTTGATGGTGTGACTCATCGCCACCACGCCGTGCTTGGCAGCCGAATAGGCCGCACCGCTCAGGGTGCTGGGACTACGGCCCGCCATCGACGAGGTGTGAATCAGCACACCGTCCTTGCGCCGACGCATCATCGGCAACACGGCCGACGAACAGTAGAAGGCGCTCGAAAGATTGCCGTCGATCACCTGCTCGACACCGGCCGGCGTGAGCTGCCGCCACGTTCGATCCAGAATGTTGAGCCCGGCATTGTTCACCAGGATGTCGCAGCGGCCGAACTGCTTGTCGATCGCCTGCGCGATGCGGCTCACCGCCGCCGCCTTCATCAGGTCGCCAGCTCTGACGATGGCCTTGCCACCTGCCTTCCTGATCGCCGCGGCCGTCTCGTCGAGCGGCCCCTTGCGCCGGCCGGTGAGAACCACGACCGCCCCCTCCTTCGCAAGCGCGATCGCCGCCGCCTGGCCAATACCCGAGCCGGCACCGGTCACCCAGGCGACCTTGCCTGTCAACTTTAACATTTCACTCTCCTCCGAAACGCAGGCAGCCGATCAGAGCACCTTGCCGGTGCTGTCGTCGATCAGGTGCATGTTGCCGAGGTCGGCGCGTAGCTTCATGGGTTGTTGAGCCGTCGCCCCCGCATTGGGATTCACGCGGCCGCTCACCGTGACGCCCTCGATGGTGAAGTAGACAAGCGTCTCCATGCCCATCGGCTCGACGACGTCGATTTTGACGTCGAAATCATGCTGGTCGGGAACGACATTGGGACGCGACTCCGTGATGTGCTCCGGACGCAGTCCCAGC
>VGCQ01000316.1 GCA_016870055.1 Alphaproteobacteria bacterium
CAAGCCGGGCGAGGCCAAGCCGGGCGAGGCCAAGCCCGAGGCCGGCAAGCCCGGCGACAAAAAGGACGACAAGCCGGCCGCCGCCACGCCGTCGGGCGACCCCGACGAGCCGCCCAAGGAGACGGTGGCCGACTACCAGCTGCAGCGCGCCGTCGACTTGATCAAGGGCATCTCGCTCTACAACACGCGCGCCAACTGACAGGCGCGTGAGCGGGCTCGCGCGCTATCGGCGCAATGTCGGCCTGATGCTGATCGCGCCGGACCGACGGATCTTCGTCGGCCGGCGCGCCGGCCAGGCCGATGCCTGGCAGATGCCGCAGGGCGGCGTCGACGACGGCGAGACGCCGATCGAAGCGGCCTGCCGCGAGCTGTGGGAGGAGGTCGGCACGGCCAAAGCGCTGCTGCTGCGCGAGAGCGGCCGCTGGCACACCTACGAGGTGCCCGAGCCCGTGCGCCCGGCCTCCTGGAAGGGCCGCTGGATCGGCCAGGCGCAACGCTGGTTCGCGCTCGCCTTCATCGGCCGCGACGCCGATATCGACATTGCCGCGCACGAGCGCGAGTTCGACGCCTGGCAGTGGCTGACGGCGGCCGAGATGCTGGATCGCATCGTGCCGTTCAAGCGCCCGACCTACGATGCCGTGGTGGCGGAGTTTCGCGATCTGGTGAAGTAGTCGGACTATGCGCCGGCGGCCGTGAACTTGGCCGCTTGCCGGCGCAGGAACCACAGGCCGAGGCTGGTCAGCCAGCCGTTGAGCCGGCCGGTCGACGACAGCCCGACCGCCTTCAGCACCATCGCCATGGCGCGCTGCACATGGAAGCGGCGGTAGAGCGGATAGGCGCGCCGCGCATAGGCCGCCTTGCTCCGCTTGCGGTCGTAGTCGGCATCGGCCGGCGCGTTGGCGGCGAAGTAGGCATAGGCGAGCTCGTCGTCCTCGCTTTCGGCCAGCCGGCCCCAGCCGATGCGCAGGCGATCCCAGCGGCTCAGTCCGTCGCGCGCCAGGCAGCGATGCATGTGGTCGAAGAACAGCTTGTAGTGGCGGAACTCATCGCCCGCGATATTGCCACAGATCTCCTTCAGCACCGGCTCGACGGTGGCGTCCCTGAGCGCGCTGTAATAGGAGCTGGTGCCGGTCTCGACGATGCAGCGCGCCATCATCTCGCCGGCCTGGCTGCCGCGCACCGAGGCCGCGGCATCGAGCGGCAGGCTGTAGCCCGAGCGGAAGCGCGCAAAGGCCGCCTCGAAATCCCAGGTCGGATCGGCAAGCCCGGCCCAGCGGCCGAGCGCCATGCCGTGCTTCACCTCTTCGGCCGCCCAGGTCTCGACGGCCTCTCGAAAAGACCGGTCGTCGGCGAACACGCGATCGAGATAGCGGCGATAGTCGCCGCCGTTGCGCTCGACCAGGGCCGCGGCCTTGATGTTGCGCAGGATCTCCGGATCGACCTTCGAGGAGTCGAAGCGATCCCAGGCGATCGATTCGAGTGTCCAGTTCCCCATGGCGATAATTATGCGAGGCTCGGGCCGGCTTTCAATGGCCTGCCCGTGCACATCTCGAAAGAAAAATTCGCGGTTTTGCCGAAACCGGCGCCCGGACTAGCGGCTGGCGTAGTAGGCCTGGGCGCGCCGCAGGTCCTTGGCCACCGCCAGGGCCTTTTCGGCCGCCGCCTTCTCGGCGTCGCTCGCCGCGTCGGTCAGCTCGCGCTCGGCCGCCTTCTCGCGCTCGGCGAGCTGGTCGGCCGTGACCTCCTCGAACGGCATCGCCTCGTCGGCCAGCACCGTGCAGCGCCCGGGCGTGACCTCGGCGAAGCCGCCGACCACGATGAAGCGCTGCTCGACCTTGTTGCCTTGCAGCACCTCGAGCACGCCCGGCCGGACGGTCGAGATCACCGGCGCATGGCCGTGCAGGACGCCGAAATCGCCCTCGCTGCCCGGCACCACGACCATGTCGGCCTCGGTCGCGAGCACCTCGCGCTCGGGCATGACCAGGCGGAAGGAGAGCTTGGCCATCGGCTCAGGCCGCCTCGGCGGCGAGCTTCTTGGCCTTGGCGATGGCCTCGTCGATCGTGCCGACCATGTAGAACGACGCCTCGGGCAGGTCGTCGTAGTCGCCGGCGACGATGCCCTTGAAGGCCTTGATGGTGTCGTCGAGCTTCACGAACACGCCCGGCGTGCCGGTGAAGACCTCGGCGACATGGAACGGCTGGCTGAGGAAGCGCTGGATCTTGCGGGCGCGCGCCACCACCAGCTTGTCCTCTTCGGAAAGCTCGTCCATGCCCAGGATGGCGATGATGTCCTGCAGCGACTTGTACTGCTGCAGCACGCGCTGCACGTCGCGCGCCACCTTGTAGTGATCCTCGCCGACGACGCGCGGATCGAGCATGCGCGAGGTCGAATCGAGCGGATCGACCGCCGGGAAGATCGCCTGCTCGGCGATCGAGCGCGACAGCACCGTGGTCGCGTCCAAGTGGGCGAACGAGGTGGCGGGCGCGGGGTCGGTCAAGTCGTCGGCCGGCACGTAGATCGCCTGCACCGAGGTGATCGAGCCCTTCTTGGTCGAGGTGATGCGCTCCTGCAGGGCGCCCATGTCGGTCGACAGCGTCGGCTGATAGCCCACCGCCGACGGGATGCGGCCGAGCAGCGCCGACACTTCCGAGCCCGCCTGGGTGAAGCGGAAGATGTTGTCGACGAAGAACAGCACGTCCTGGCCCTCGGCGTCGCGGAAGTACTCGGCGACGGTGAGGCCCGACAGGCCGACGCGGGCGCGGGCGCCCGGCGGCTCGTTCATCTGGCCGTACACCAGCGCCACCTTCGAGCCCGGGCCGTCGAGCTTGATGACGCCCGATTCGATCATCTCGTGATAAAGATCGTTGCCCTCGCGGGTACGCTCGCCGACGCCGGCGAACACCGACACGCCGCCATGTGCCTTGGCGACGTTGTTGATGAGTTCCATGATGGTCACGGTCTTGCCGACGCCGGCGCCGCCGAACAGGCCGATCTTGCCGCCCTTGGCGTAGGGCGCCAGCAGGTCGATGACCTTGATGCCGGTGACCAGGATCTGCGCCTCGGTCGACTGCTCGACGAATTCCGGCGCGTTGCGATGGATCGGCAGGGTCTGCTTGTTGTTGACCGGGCCGCGCTCGTCGACTGGCTCGCCGATCACGTTCAGGATTCGGCCGAGCGTCTCGGGACCTACCGGCATGGCGATCGGCTGGCCGGTATCGACTGCCTTCTCGCCGCGCACCAGGCCGTCGGTGGTGTCCATGGCGATGGTGCGGACCTCGGACTCGCCCAGATGCTGCGCCACTTCCAGCACCAGGCGGCGGCCGCCGCTGTCGACATGCAGGGCGTTCAGGATGTTCGGCAGGTCGGCGTCGAAGCGCACGTCGACGACCGCGCCCGTGATCTGGGTGATCGTGCCGATGTTGTTGGTGGCCATGGTTTCCCTTCCTTCGATTGCGGGCGGCGCGGGCTAGACGGCCTCGGCGCCGGAGATGATCTCGATGAGTTCCTTGGTGATCGACGCCTGGCGCGTGCGGTTCATCTGCAGCGTCAGTCGCCGGATCATGTCGCCGGCGTTCTTGGTCGCGCTGTCCATCGCCGTCATCTGCGAGCCGTAGAAGCTCGCGGCGTTCTCCAGCAGAACGCGGAAGATCTGGACGGTGAGGTTGCGCGGCAGCAGGTCGGCCAGGATCTCGGCCTCGTCGGGCTCGAACTCGTAGCTCGCGCCGCCGGCCGGCGCGGCGCTGGCGGCGGTCTCGGGAGCGGGCGGCGGGATCAGCTGCTGGCGGGTGACGATCTGGGTCATCGCCGACTTGAAGCGATTGAAGATCACCGAGGCGACGTCGAACTCGCCAGCCTCGAACATCTCGAGCACGCGCTGCGCCACTTTCTGGGCATCGCCGTACGAAAGCCGCGGCCGGCCGAGATCGGTGATCGACTCGACGATGTTGCCGGCAAAGTCGCGACGCAGCTGGTCACGGCCCTTGCGGCCGACCGTCAGCACCTTGACGGTCTTGCCCTCGGCCAGCAGCGCGCGGATGACGCGGCGCGCCTCGCGCACGATCGAGCTGTTGAAAGCGCCGCACAGGCCGCGATCGCCGGTGGCGACGATCAGCAGATGGACCTTGTCGGAGCCGGTGCCGGCCAGCAGCCGGGGGCCGGTGCCGCCCTTGAACGAGGCCCCCAGCGAGGCCATCAGATTGTCCATGGCTTCGGCATAGGGGCGGGCCGCGGTGGCCTGCTCCTGGGCGCGCCGCAGCTTGGCGGCGGCCACCATCTTCATGGCCTTGGTGATCTTCTGCGTCGACTGGACGCTTCGGATCCTGAGCCGGTAGGTCTTGAGACTGGGCATCGGACGCCGACGGCCTTAGGCGAACTTCTTGGTGAAGTCGGCGAGGAAGGCCTTCAGCTTGTCGTCCGTCTCCTTGACGATCTCGCGCTTGTCGCGGATCGACGCCAGGATCGAGCCCTCGGCGCGCAACGCATCGAGGAACTGGCGCTCGAACTCGCCGACCCGGTTCACCGGCTGGCTGTCGAGGAAGCCGCGGGTGCCGGCGTAGATCGAGGCGACCTGCTCCTCGACCGGCATCGGGCTGAACTGGCCCTGCTTCAGGAGCTCGGTCAGCCGCTGGCCGCGCGCCAGCAGGCGCTGGGTCGAGGCATCGAGGTCGGAGGCGAACTGTGCGAACGCCGCCATCTCGCGATACTGCGCGAGCTCGAGCTTGATGGTGCCGGCGACCTGCTTCATCGCCTTGATCTGGGCGGCCGAACCGACGCGGCTGACCGACAGGCCGACATTGATGGCCGGGCGAATGCCTTGATAGAACAGCTCGGTCTCTAGGAAGATCTGGCCGTCGGTGATGGAGATGACGTTGGTCGGGATGTAGGCCGACACGTCGCCGGCCTGGGTCTCGATCACCGGCAGCGCCGTCAGCGAGCCCGAGCCGTTCTTCTCGTTGAGCTTGGCGGCGCGCTCGAGCAGCCGCGAATGGAGATAGAAGACGTCGCCCGGATAGGCTTCGCGGCCCGGCGGGCGGCGCAGCAGCAGCGACATCTGGCGGTAGGATACGGCCTGCTTGGACAGATCGTCGTACACGATCACGGCGTGCATGCCGTTGTCGCGGAAGTACTCGCCCATGGCGCAGCCGGTATAGGGCGCCAGGAACTGCATCGGCGCCGGATCCGAGGCGGTGGCGGCGACGACGATGGAGTACTCCATCGCGCCGTTGTCCTCGAGCGTCTTGACGATCTGCGCCACCGTCGAGCGCTTCTGGCCGACCGCGACGTAGACGCAGTAGAGCTTGCGGCTTTCGTCGGTTCCCTTGTTGATCGGCTTCTGGTTCAAAAAGGTGTCGATGGCGACGGCGGTCTTGCCGGTCTGGCGGTCGCCGATGATCAGCTCGCGCTGGCCGCGGCCGATCGGCACCAGGCTGTCGATCGCCTTGAGCCCGGTCTGCATCGGCTCGTTCACCGACTTGCGCGGAATGATGCCCGGCGCCTTGACCTCGACCAGGCGGCGCTCGGTCGACTGGATCGGCCCCTTGCCGTCGATCGGATTGCCGAGACCGTCGACCACGCGGCCGAGCAGGCCCTTGCCGACCGGCACGTCGACGATGGCGCCGGTGCGCTTGACGGTGTCGCCTTCGCGGATCGA
>VGCQ01000317.1 GCA_016870055.1 Alphaproteobacteria bacterium
ATCTATGCCGTGCGCCGCGTGCTCGAGCCCGAGCTGGCCGCCGGCGCGGTGCCGCATCTGACCGACGCGCATTTCGCGGCGCTGGAACGCAGCCTCGCGATCTGCGCGCCGCAGCCGGCCGATGGCTATCAGGCGGTGGCGCAGCGTCGGGAAGATCTGCACTTCCACGACGTGCTCGCCTCGGCCAACCCAAACGCGCTGTTGCGCTTCTTCTGCGAGGTCATCAATCACCTGCTGCGCCATCTGGTGACGGTGGGCGAGCAAGCCGCCCATCCGGCCCATCGCCGGCTCGGCGAGACCAACCTCGCCGCCCACCGCCGCCTCCTGGCGGCGGCGCGGCGCGGCGATGGCGAGCGTGTGCGCACCCTCATGGTCGAGCACATCGACGAGGCATGGCGTCATGTCCGCAAGCTCGACGCCGCGGTGCGGCGAGGCTTCGTTCTCGATTCGGAACTGCGGCCGCGGTTCGCCGATCCTGCGGCTCCGGCGCAGCCGAGGACGCCATGACACGTGGCAGGCTCGGCCGTCGTCGGACGGCCGCCGGCATGGGAGCGGCTTTCATGGCAGCAAGTTTGGGCGCAGCCACGGCTGCCGGTCGCGACCTCGCCGCCCGGTTGGCCGAGATGGAACGCGATGGTCGCGTGTTTGGATTGCACGCGCTCCTGGTGGCGCGGGCCGGCCGTCTGCTGTTCGAGCACTACGGCCGCGGCGACGACGAAAGCTGGGGCATGCCGATCGGCAACGTGACGTTCGGCCCGACCGTGCTGCATGACCTGCGCTCGGTGACCAAGAGCGTCGTCGGTCTGCTCTATGGCATCGCGCTCGCCGACGGCAAGGTGCCGCCGCCCGAGGCGAAGCTCTACCCGCAGTTCCCCGAATACCCCGATCTGGCCCGCCAGCCGGCCCGCGAGCGCATCACGGTCGGCCACGTCCTCGGCATGACGCTGGGAACCGAATGGGACGAGCTGTCGATCCCCTACGGCGATCCGCGCAACAGCGAGATCGCCATGGAGCTGTCGTCCGACCGCTACCGCTACGTGCTTGAGCGCCCGGTCGTGAGCGAGCCCGGCGTGAAATGGACCTACAATGGCGGCGCGACCGCGCTGCTCGGCCGGCTGATCACCAAGGGCACCGGCGAGAAGCTGCCCGACTATGCCCGCCGTGTGCTGTTCGATCCTTTGCGGCTCGGCCCCAGCCAGTGGTCGAACGGCATGCAGGGCGAGGCGGCTGCGGCGTCCGGTTTGCGGCTGCGGCCGCCGGACCTGCTGCGCATCGGGCAGATGATGCTGGCCGGCGGCGTCTGGCAGGGCCGGCCGATCGTTCCTGCCGACTGGCTGCGCCGCTCGACCGAGCCCGCGGTCACGATCGAAGGCCCGTTCAAGTACGGCTGGCATTGGTACCTGGGCGAGGTTGCGGCGACCGCCGGCCGCCCGCACCGGGCGATCATCGCCATCGGCTGGGGCGGCCAGCGGCTCTACCTGCTGCCCGACCTCGACCTGGTCGTCGCGATGAACGCCGGCAACTACCGCAAGCCGGCACCCGAGCAGCGCCGCATCGTCACCACCCTCATGACCGAATTGGTGCTGCCGGCCGTCGCCTGAGCGCGGTCAGTTCTGCGGCATGAACTCGATCATCAGCCCGCCTGCCGCCGCGGACGCCGTCAGCACGCGATTGCCGTCGCCCAACGAGAAGGCGACGTTGTTGGCGCGCAACAATGCCTGCAGCGGCCGGGTGCGCTCGACGGCGACGGTCAAGCCGACGATCGCCGGCAATTCCTGCGGCGCCATCACTTCGATCGCCCGGTACTCGAGCTGATAGGCCGCGGCCGACCAGATCATCAGCTCGACCATGCCGGTCTTCACCAACAGGCAACTGTCGAAGATCTCTTCGATCGCCGCACCCCACGCCCGCTCGAGTGTCCGCGCCAATGCCTTGGGGTCGCCCGCCACGGCGTGAATCGCCACCAGGCCCAAGGCCCCGTTGGGATGGACGACCCATTCGGGCTCCATGAAGGCGTCGGGCGTTTCGTGGTGCACCGCGAACCACGGAAGCGGGCCTTCGGCTTTCCCTACGGTGACGATGGCATCGATCGCCAGGCCGTCGTCGGTCTCCCAGCGATGCGCGCGGTCTTCGCCGGCGAGTTCGGCGACATTGAGCGCCACGGCGATAGCGGGCGGATCGCCCTGCAGCAGCTCGATGTAGCTCGGCACGTCGTCACGCTGCGGCTGGAAGCAGATGCAGCGCGGCTCGACTCCTTCCGGCGTCGAGGTGAAGCCGAGGCGTTGCAGATGAGCCGCGGTCGCCTCGGGGTCGCCGAGGGTGAGGGAGAGATGGTCGATGTCGCGGGCCAAGATCGTCATGCCTGCTCATACCGGCTCAACGGGGCGGCACTCAAGAGCGACGCTGCTCTCGGTCGTCCGCCATCTCGGCCCAGCTCGCCTCGACCGTTGCGCGATCGAGGTCGCGGGTGATGAACACCAGCCGCGACTTGCGCTCGCCGTCGGGCCAGCGCGCGAGCAGGGTCGGCGGATGGAAGGTGCGATGCACGCCGTGAATGACCAGCGGTTGGCTCTCGCCGGCGACGTCGAGCACGCCCTTGACGCGCAGTAGCTTGTCGCCCCACGCGGCGCGCACCGCCATCAGCCAGCGATTGAAGCGGTCCCAATCGAGCGGTTCGTCGAACGTGAGACAGAACGAGCCGATATGAGCGTCGTGGCGCGAGCGGTCGTGGTGATGGTGCCCGTGGTCATGATGGCCGTCGTGTGCTTCGGCGGCCAGCCATCCCTGCACGCGGTCGCTCTTGCCCGCCGGATCGAACGGACCTGAGTCGAACAGCAGCGCGGGGTCGATGTCGCCCGACACGACCTCGTAGAGCGGTGCGCCGGGATTGAGGGTGCCGAGTCGCGCGCGCAGCCGCGCGTTGGTGCCGGCGTCGGCGAGGTCGGTCTTGCTGACCAGCAGCCGGTCGGCCACCGCCGCCTGCTTGACCGCTTCCTGGTGCTCGTCGAGCTGCTGCGCGCCGTTCAGCGCATCGACCGTCGTCACGACGCCGTCCAGCCGGTAGTCGTGGCTGATCATCGGATGGTTCAGCAGCAATTGTAGGATCGGCGCCGGGTCGGCCAGCCCCGTGGTCTCCAGCAGCACGCGATCGAACGGCGGCGTCTGGTCCTTGGCGCGCCGCCGGGCGATGTCGCGCAAGGTGCGGTCGAGATCGCCCTGGATGGTGCAGCACACGCAGCCCGACTGCAGCAGCACCATGTCGCCGGCTACCGACTGCACGAGCAGGTGATCGAGCCCGATCTCGCCGAACTCGTTGACCAGCACCAGGCTGCGGGCCATCCGTGGATCGCCCAGCACGCGGTTCAGCAGCGTCGTCTTGCCGCTGCCCAGGAAGCCGGTGATCAGGCTCACAGGTATGCGCGAAGAGGACTTGTCTTGGTCGAAAAGACTCATTTGGCGACGGTGTCGATTTGGTGATTGTTACAACGTAACGTTGCCGTTCGGCTTGACGTCGACAAGGGACGGCAGGACGCTCGCACCGTCAACAACGAATGGAGGAGCGCCCATGGACTCGAGATACCTTCAGGACAAGGACGACCTCAAGTCGTCGCAACCGATCGACGAGGACCGCCGCAACTTTCTCACCGCCGGGCTGGTCGGCGGCGCGGTCGCGGCCGGCGCGCTGGCCGCCGGCGTGGCGCACGCTCAGCAAGTCGCCCAGGCGCCGGCACTCAGTGCCGCGCCGTGGTGGCCGCATCCGCGATGGGGCAAGGACGACCAAGGCGGTGCCTCCAACTGGATCACGCCGGCCAAGGTGCTCGATGCGGTGAAGCTCATCAAGGACGGCAAGATCTACCGCATCGGCCGCGTCTATGAATCGGCGATGCCCAAGTTCGGCGAGCGCGCCTTCACCTTGCGCATTCCCGGCACGCCGACCGGCGGCCCGTTCGGCGCCAACAAGCTCATCTATCACGACGAGTTCCTGGCCACCGAGATCGGCCAGACCGGCACGCAGTTCGACGGCCTCGCCCACATCGGCATCCAGATGGGCAAGGACGGCGACATGAACGACATGCGCTACTACAACGGCGTCACCGAGCTCGAGATGGCCGGCGCCTATGGCATGAAGAAGCTCGGCATCGAGAACTGCAAGCCGTTCTTCACGCGCGGGCATCTGTTCGATGTCGAGGCCGTGAGACCCAACCTCGAGGCCGGCCAGGAGATCATGGTCGCCGACCTGCGCGCCGCCCTGCAGCGCCAGAACATGCAGGAGGCCGACATCAAGGAAGGCGACGCGGTGTTCTTCAACACCGGCTGGGGCAAGCTGTGGATGAAGAACAACGACAAGTACAACAACGGCGAGCCCGGCATCGGCCTCGAAGTGGCCAAATGGTGCATCGACAAGGGCGTCTGCCTGACCGGCGGTGACAGCTGGGCGGTCGAAGTGGTGCCCAACCCGAACAAGGACCTGGCCTTCCCGGTGCATGGCGAGCTGATCACCAAGCACGGCATCTACAATCACGAGAACATGGACTTCAGCGGCTTGATCGCCGACCGCAAGTATCAGTTCGCCTACATCTTCTCGCCGGCGCCGATCAAAGGCGCCACGGGCTCGAACGGCGGGCCGATCGCCGTGACCTGACGCCGTCGCATGATCCGTCGACCGAAACGCCCTCGCGCGAGCGGGGGCGTTTTGCTTTGATGGCGCCGCACTCCGGAGGAAAGCCCATGTCGATGGTTCGTCTGGTCGCCGCGGCGGCGATTGCCGCAAGTGTCGCGCTGCCGGCGGCGGCCCAAGGGCTTCCCAAGGCCCAGTCGCCCGAGGAGGTGGGCTTCGTGGCGACGCGCCTGAAACGGCTCAACGACCGTCTCGAGGAGGGCGTGAAGAACAACGAGCTGCCCGGCGCCGTCGTGCTGATCGCCCGCAACGGCAAGCTGGTTCTGTTCGATTCGTTCGGCTTTCGCGACAAGGACGCCAAGGCCCCGATGACCAACGACGCCATCTTCCGTCTCGCCTCGCTCACCAAGCCGATCGTGAGCGTCGCCGCCATGATCCTGGTCGAGGACGGGCGGATCACGCTCGCCGACCCGGTGTCGCGCTACATTCCGGCCTTCGCCGAGACCAAGGTCGCGGTCGAGAAGAAGAAGGACGACGGCACCGTCGAGATCGTGCTCGAGCCGCAGGAGCGGCCGATGACGGTGCAGGACCTGCTGCGCCACACTTCCGGGCTCACCTACGGCGCGCTCGGCGGCAACCCCGTCAAGCAGGCCTATCTCGACATGAAGGTGTTCGACCGCGCGCAGACCAATGCCGAGATGGCCGACAAGCTCGCCAAGCTGCCGCTGCTGCATCAGCCGGGCACGGTCTGGGAATATTCCATGTCGACCGACCTGCTGGGCCGCGTCATCGAGGTCGCGTCGGGCCTGCCGCTCGACAAGTTCATCGAGGAGCGCATCACCAAGCCGCTCAAGATGGGTGACACCGGCTTCGAGGTCGGCGCCGACAAGAAAGCGCGCGGCGCCCGGCCGATGAAGGAGGGGCCGCGCAACGAGCTGCCGCCGATCGCCGACGTCACCGAGAAATTCGCCTGGCGCTCGGGCGGCGGCGGCATGGTGTCGACCGCGGCCGACTACGCCCGCTTCCTGCAGA
>VGCQ01000318.1 GCA_016870055.1 Alphaproteobacteria bacterium
CCACAATCCGTACGCCGAGCGGGCGGAGACCGCGATGCGCACGCCTTTCCTGTCGACGTCGGCGATCGACTTCAGCGGCGAGCCGGGCGGCACCATGTAGGTCGCCTCGATCTCGACATAGGCGGCGGTGAAGGCGATCTTCTCGGCGCGCTGCGGTTCGGCGCCGATCAGCCCGATGTCCCAGGCGTCGTTGCCGGCCTGGTCGGCAAGCTCGCCCGGAGACTTGTAGGTGACATAGGTCACCGGCACGCCGAGCGAGGCTGCGATCTCCTTGGCCATGTCGGGCGCCACGCCGAGCGGCTCGGACTTGTCGCTGCGGCCGGTGACCAGCAGGAAGTTCGAAAGATTGATGCCGGCACGCAGAACGCCGGTCGGTGCCAATTCGGTTCGGGCTTTGTCGGACATGGCGGCAGTCTATACTGCGGCAGTGACTGGGCAACACGCCGGCGGCGGTTTCGACACGACGAGCCGCGGTGCGGTCGCGCCGCAGTGCATCGCGCCTGCGATCAGGGAGGCAACGCCATGAAGATCACCGATGTCACTTTGACGGTGTTTGCCTGGGACGACATTCCGCCCACGCAGTACGGCCAGCACAGCAAGTTCGCCGGTTCCAGCGCGCTCGGTCTGCTGCGCATCGCCACCGACCAAGGCATCGAGGGCCACGCCTTCCTGGGCTCCGCCTCGAACTCCGCGGCGACCGACGGGCAGGGACTGATCACGCACTTGAAGCCCATGTTGATGGGCCGCAATGCATTGCACCGCGAGGCGATCGTCGCCGACCTGTGGAAGCGTCAGCGCGTGGCCGGCGTGCGGGCGATCGGCGCCGTCGACGTGGCGCTGTGGGACCTTTTGGGCAAGTCGATGGGCCAACCGATCCATCGCCTGCTCGGCACCTACCGCGAGTCGATTCCGGCCTACGCGAGCTCGGCCGTGCTGCCCTCGCCCAGTGCCTATGCCGAGCAGGCGGCCGAGTTTAAGGAGAACGGCTGGGCGGCCTACAAGATCCATCCGCCGACGCGCTGGCGCGAGGACGTCGCGGTGTGCGAAGCGGTGCGCAACGCGGTCGGCGACTTCACGATCATGCTCGATTCGACCTGGGCCTACGACTATCCCACGGCGTTGCGTGTCGGCCGCGCGGCGGAGGAGATGGACTTCCACTGGTACGAGGATCCGCTCGCCGATCAGGACATCTACAACTACGTGAAGCTGAAGCAACAACTCTCGATTCCGATCCTCGCCACCGAGTATCCCATCACCGGTCTCGACGCCTACCAGCCGTGGATCATGCTGCAGGCCACCGACTATCTACGCGGCGACGTCGCGGTGAAGGGCGGCATCACCACCCTGGTGAAAGCGGCCCACCTCGCCGAGTCGTTCCGCATGAACTACGAGGTCCATCACGGTGGCAACTCGCTGAACAACGTCGCCAACCTGCACGTCATCGCGTCGCTGCGGAACACCGAATTCTTCGAGGTGCTGCTGCCCGATGGCGCGCAGAAGTACGGGCTGGAGCAGGACATCGTGGTCGGCCGCGACGGGCTGGTGCACGTGTCCAACGGGCCGGGCCTCGGGGCGGCCATCGACTTCAAGCTGATCGAGCGCAAGAAGGTCGCGGTTCTGTCCTAGAGTCGGGCGCAGCGGCCGTTGCGCTGGCAGCGCCGCTGGTCAAATATCGCAGCAAGCAACAAGACCATCACAGGGGGAAACCGATGAGGTCGCTGCGCTGCGCTGTTCTCGTCATGATCGCCTGGCTCGGCGGATTTGCTGCCGCCCGGGCGGCCGATCTGAACGTCTATACCATCTGGCCGGAGAACTACGCGCGGCCGATGTTCCAGGAATTCGAGAAGCAGACCGGTATCAAGGTCAACTTCCTACGCTTCTCCTCGGGCGAGGCGCTGGCCCGCGTCATCGCCGAAAAGAACAACCCACGCATCGACGTGCTGTTCGGCGGCCCGGTCGAGACCTTTGCCGCGGGCATCAAGGAGGGCATCTTCGAGCCGTACAAGTCGCCGTCGTTTGCCAAGCTCGCGGCACGCTTCAAGCAGGCCGACGGCCAGTGGATGGCGATTGCCGACGACCCGCTGGTGTTCATGACCAACGGCGCCTTCCTGAAGGCCAACAACCTCAAGCCGCCGGCATCGTGGGACGACCTTCTCGATCCCGCCTACAAGAACGGGCTGCAGATGGCCGACGCACGCACCTCGGGCACGGCCGTGACGCGCATCTTTTCGGTGCTGGAGGTGTTCGGCCGTGATGAGGACAAGGCTTTCGCCTATCTGAAGAGATTGCGCCAGAACGTGCAGGTCTACACCAAGAGCGGTGGCGGCGGCACGCTGCCGACCGGGCTTGGCCAGGCAGCCGGCGGCATCTTCTTCATCGTCGATGCGCTGGAGACCAAGGCCAAGGGCTACGACGTTGTGGTCAGCTTTCCCAAGGAAGGCATCGGCACCTCGGCCGAGGCGATCGCCCTGATCAAAGGCGCCAAGAATCGCGAGGCCGGCAAGAAGCTGATCGACTTCGCGACCAGTCCCGCCATGCAAGCCAAGTTCGCCGAGTACAAGGTCAACTTCGTGCCGGCCCATCCCGACGTCAAGACTGACCCGGCGCTCGCTGAAGTGCTGAAGGGGGCTCGCATATTCCCGATCGACGATGAGTACGCCGGAGCCAATCGCAGGCGCATCGTCGACCGTTGGGTCAAGGAAGTCTTGCCAGCGCAGTAGGCGGCGTGGCGCGGGCGCGATCCCCATCGTGGCGCGGCATCGCCGGTGATCCGGCGCTGCTCGGCGCCGTGGCCGCGATCTGGTGCCTGCTGCTGCTGTTCGTGCTGTTTCCGCTGGCGCATCTGCTGGAGCGCGCTTTCGTCGACGAAGGGCGACCGACCCTGGCGCCGCTGCTCGACAGTCTCGCCGATCCCGGCCATCGCGCCGCTTTCGTGAACAGCCTGATCCTCGCCGCATCGGTCGGCGTGCTGGGCACCGCCGTGGGCTTCCTGTTCGCACTCGCCGCGGTACGGGCCGGCCTTGGTCGGCGCTGGCTGACCGTGCTTGACGCCGCCGTCCTGCTGCCGTTGGTGTCGCCGCCCTTCACGACGTCGATCTCGATCATCTTCTCGTTCGGGCCGAGGGGCCTGATCAGTCATCATCTGCTCGGCCTTACCGGTGTGTCGGCTTACGGCTTCTGGAGCACGGCCATCGCCGAGACCTTGACCTATTTCCCGATCGCCTATCTCACCTTGCGGCCGATCCTGGCGGCGATCGATCCCAACCTCGAGGAAATGGCGTTCAGCCTGGGCGGCTCGCGCTGGCGCACCTTTCGCACCGTCACGCTGCCGCTTTGCGTGCCGGGCTTCGCCAATGCCTTTCTGCTGTTGTTCGCCGCCTCGCTGGCCGACTTCGCCACGCCGCTGATCTTGGCGGGCAACGCCTTTCCCGTGCTGCCGACCCAGGCCTACCTGCAGATCACCGGCCTGTTCGACTTCAAGGGCGGCGCCGTGCTGTCGCTCCTCCTGCTCGTGCCGGCCGTGATGGTCTTCCTGCTGCAGCGCCACTGGGTCGGACGACGGACCTACGTCACGGTCACCGGCAAGGTGGGCCAGCGCTCGCGTTCCCAGGCGATCGCGCCCTGGATGCAGGTGGTGCTGGTCGCAGCGTGCGTCGCCGTGGCGACAATCATCGTCTACTTCTATGCCCTTCTGCTCGTCGCCTCTCTGGTGGCGGCGTTCGGCGCCGACTACAGCTTCACCTGGCGCCACTACGCCGTGATCTTCACCGAGGGGTTGCCGGCCATTCGCGACACGCTGATCATTGCTGCGCTCGGCATGCCGCTGGGCGGCCTGTACGGCGTGCTGGTGGGCTACCTCATCGCTCGCCGCGACTTCCCCGGCCGCCGCGCCATGGAACTGGTGGCGATGATCAACTATGCGCTGCCCGGTACCATCGTCGGCATTGCCTATCTGATCGCCTTCAACGATCCGCCGATCGCGCTCACCGGCGGCGCCCTGCTGATCGTCGCCTGCTACGTCTTCCGCTACAGCCCGACCGGCATCCGCGCCACGGTAGCGCTGTTGCAGCAAATCGACCGCAGCATCGAGGAGGCCTCGGCCAGTCTCGGCGCGGCGAGCGGCGAGACCTTCCGCCGCGTCACCCTGCCATTGATCGCGCCGGCCTTCTTCGCCGGCCTGGGTGTCGTCTTCATCCGTTCGATGACGGCGATCAGCGCCACTATCTTCCTGGTGTCGATCAGTTGGACACTGATCACCGTGCGCATCCTGGAAAACATGACCGAGATGGCGCTGGGGCCGGCTGCGGCCTTCTCGGTTTTCGTGATCGTCGTGGTGTTCGTCGTGGTGGCTGGCTTGAGCGCCGTGCTGGCCCGCTTGCGCACACCGACGGCGGGTGCGGCTGCGCGTTCGTTCCTGGGAGGCTAGCCGTGCCGCCGGTCGACATTCGCCTAGAACGCATTGCGAAGCGCTTCGACCATGCGGTCAAGGGCGAGGTCTACGCCGTGCGCGAGGTCAGCCTCGCGGTGGCGCCGGGCGAACTGCTGACCCTGCTCGGCCCCTCGGGCTGCGGCAAGTCGACGACGCTACGCATGATAGCCGGCTTCGAGCAACCGGACGAGGGTGCCATCCTGATCGGCGGCCGCGACGTGACCCGTATGCTGCCCAATCGGCGCGGCATCGGCTTCGTGTTCCAGAACTATGCCTTGTTTCCCCATCTGTCGGTGTTCGAGAACGTCGCCTATGGCCTGCGCGTGCAGGGTCGTGACGAAAAGACGATCGTGCGCTCGGTCGAGGCGGTGCTCGACCTGGTCGGGCTTGTCCACTACGGCCGCCAGCAGCCGCATCAGCTTTCCGGCGGCGAGCAGCAGCGTGTGGCGCTGGCCCGCGCCGTGGTGTTCGAGCCGCAGGTCCTGTTGTTCGACGAGCCGCTCAGCAACCTCGACGCCAAGCTCCGGGTCGAGATGCGCGAGCAAATCCGCGCTCTGCAGAAGCGCGTCGGCATCACGACGGTCTACGTCACACACGACCAGGAGGAGGCGATGGCGATCTCCGATCGTATCGCCGTCATGGACAAGGGGTCGGTCGTGCAGGAGGGCACCGCGGACGAACTCTACTATCGGCCGCAGAGTGAGTTCGTCGCGCGCTTCATCGGCCGCACCAATCTCGTGGAGGCCCGTGTCGTGGCGGCCGACGCGGTCGAGGTCGCGGGCGTCCCTATTGCCTACGCAGCCGACGTCGGCGTCGGAACAGTGGTGCGATTGGTGGTGCGGCCGGAGATGGTCGAGCTACATGCCGCGGCGGCCGGCGAACCGGGCGTTGCCCGGGTTGTCCAGCGTACATTCCTGGGCGAACGTACCGACTATCAGGTGGCGCTGGGCGGCATCACCTTGCAAGTGGCGGCATCGGATCAGCATCGCCGGTCGCCATTCGAGATCGGTCAGCCCGTCGACCTGCGATTCCACGCCGCCGGCATTCACCGGCTGGACTGAGCGGCCGCAATACTTGTCGAGCCAGACGTCCTCGAAGCGGAACGCATTGAAGCTGCTGTTGACCTGGGCGACATAGCCTTTGACGTAGGGTTGCCAACAAGTGGCATTGCGATGCCACATGATGACCGGCCGCGCT
>VGCQ01000319.1 GCA_016870055.1 Alphaproteobacteria bacterium
GCCTTCCGGTTCCGCTTCGCTCCACCTCCAGCCGGCAATGGCGAAGGATGGCATCATGCACTAACATTCTACTCGGACCACTTGGTGGGGGCCGATCACCCTGGCTCGGCCACACCTGCGGCGTCTGCCCCTACTGTGCGACGCATCGCGAGAATCTCTGTGACCGGCCGATCTTCACCGGTCATGGTCGCGATGGCGGCTTCGCCACCCATACGGTGGCCGATGCCGCCTACGCATTTGCCCTCGATGGCTTCGACGATCCGATTGCCGCAGCGCCGCTGCTCTGTGCCGGCCTGATCGGCTGGCGATCCCTGAAGTTGGCCGGTGAGGCCCACCGCATCGGCCTGTACGGCTTCGGCGCGGCCGCCCACATCATTGCGCAGGTCTGTCGTTGGCAGGGTCGCGAGGTCTATGCTTTCACGCAGCCGGACGACACGGCGGCGCAGGCCCACGCCCTGTCGCTCGGTGCGCGATGGGCGGGCGGCTCCGACCAATCGCCGCCCGAACCGCTCGATGCCGCCATCCTGTTCGCACCAGTCGGCGGTTTGGTGCCGGTGGCGCTCGGCGCCGTCGCCAAGGGCGGCCGGGTCGTTTGCGGCGGCATTCACATGAGCGACATTCCGCGGTTCCCCTATCGCCTGCTGTGGCAGGAGCGGCAGATCCTCTCGGTCGCCAATCTCACGCGCCAGGATGCCGTGGAGTTCCTGCAGCTCGCGCCGTGTGCTGGCGTGCGCACCACCACCACCGTCTATCCCCTGGCGCGCGTCAACGAGGCGCTGGCCGATCTGCGGACCGGCCGCTTCCAGGGCGCTGCGGTGCTGGTGCCCGATTGATCGCTGAGCCGTCGATGGAGGAGATGATGCCTTATCGCACCAACGCCCGCTTGCCCCTGCCGGTGCGTCGTCATCTGCCGGCACGGGCGCAGGATCTCTACCGCGAGACCTTCAACAATGCGTGGTCGAACTATGCCGGCCATCCCAGGCGGGAAGAGGTCGCCCATCGCACGGCCCGGGTTGCCGTCAAGCGGCAGTTCCACAAGGAGGATGATGGCCAGTGGCGGCCCAACATCCAGTGAATCGGTCTTTTGTGCATGCCCGTGGAGCTAGGCCATGACCTACGCGACTCTGATGGTGCATTTGGCGGCTGGCCAGTCGAACGCGCGGGTGCTCGAGGTGGCGGCTCGCCTTGCACAGACGTTCGGTGCCGACGTGATCGGCAACGCGGTCTGTCGATCCATTCATTGCATCTGTCGCGACTATCCTGTGCCGGCACCGGTCTTCGAGGAGGACCGTAAGCTGACGGCCCGGCAACTTCAGGAAGCGGAGACCGCCTTCAAGGCTGCCTTGGTGTCGAGCAAAGGCCGATTTCGATGGCGGTCCAGCATCGTCCTCGAGCCGGTGGCTGAGCGGCTGGCGCGCGAGGCTCGCGCCGCCGACATCGTCTTGGTTGGGATGGCAAAGGGAGAACGAGCCTTGGATGTGACGCGCCGGCCGGACGGCCGATCCTACTGGTCCCGGCCACAACTCCCGCGGCCGACATCGAAAGTGTGCTGGTTGCCTGGAAGGACACGCGCGAGGCCCGCTGGGCGATCGCCGACAGCCTGCCCTTCCTGAAGAAGGCAACCAAGGTCACGGTGGCGGCGATCGCGACCAGCGAAGCGGTTGCCGATACCCGTGCCAGCCTGACCGAAGTTGTCGACTGGTTGGCCCATCACGGTGTGACTGCCGAATCGAGACTGGTGCAACCGATCAAGGCTGACGCCCCACAGCTGATGGATCTCGCTGACGAACTGAAAACGACTCTGATCATTGCTGGAGCCTATGGTTATCAGCGGCAACGACAATGGATATGGGGTGGCATCACAGCCGAATTGCTTGCTGGCGATCGCTGCGCGTTGCTCTCGCACTGAATTCTGCGCTGTACGGTCAATCGTCAAGCCGGCGTGTTGGGCAGCATGCGGTCGATCGCCTTGAACGCCTGGCGGGCATGGGCGAGCAGCTCGCCGTCGGTTGGATGGTCCATGGCGTGGACGCCGACCAGGGTCTTGCGAACCCAGGGCATGTGTTGCTCGATATGACGCAGCAGCTCCAGCTTGGCGCCGGACGGGCCGACCAGCAGCCATTCGGTCGTGCCGCGCAAGGCGTCGACGATGTGATCGAAAAAATTCGTGTCGAGCGCCAGGCGTCCGGCGCCGATCACGCCCGCTTTGTGATGGACCTTGCGGAACGGATTGTGCGCCTTCAGGTGCTCGTGTTCCACATCCTCGGCGTTGAAACGGAAAATGCGGGCTTCTCTGAAATCCATCCAGACGATGGCGTGGCTGTGTGTCATTCGTCCGACCGACATGTTGTGATGCGTCGAGCATGATCGGCCCTCGCCGAGCGAGGTTGATCCAGATCAAGTTGATGCGCTTTGGGGTCGCTCCTCGCGCCTGATAGTGCTGTTATGCCGCCGTCGATCATGCCTTTCCTCGATCACTTCGGCCTCGTTCGGCCCTATCGGTTCGAGCGCGTCGCCGCGCTGGCGTTCGCCGTGCTGCTGGCCCTGGCCGTGGCAGGCGCGGCATTGTGGATGCGGGTGGCAGGCGAGCTGCCGTTGCGCGGCCCGCGTGGAGACTACTTCCTTTACCTGGTGACCCTGCTCGTCCTGGCGGTCGTGTTCGTCCGATGGCCGTGGGCGGCCGGCGCGCTTCTCGCTTTGACGGCCTTCGAGCTCACCGCAGGCGCGGGCCTGTTCACCCTGCATCGGGCCGGCGTTGTGAGTTCGTCCCTGATGCCGCCGGGTAGGGCAGAGCCGCAGCGCTTCCAGTGGCATCCCCTGTTGCAGGCCGTGCCGATCCCGTCGCTGGAACTCACCAGCTCGACCGGCCTCGCGATCCGCCACACCCGCGAAGGCACGCGCGGAAGGGATCCGACGGGCAGCCTCGATCGTCGAACCAACATCGCGACTTTCGGCGGCTCGACGACCTACGACATCGGGGCGGGGGAGGGCGATACCTGGCCCGATCGTCTGGCCCAGGCGCTCGGCGATCGCTATTTCGTCGTCAATCACGGCGTGCCGGGCTACACGACGGCCGAGCACCTGATCCAGACCGCCTTCTACCAGGACAAGTTCGGCAAGCCGCGCTGTGCGATCTACTATGTCGGCTGGAACGATCTGCGCAATGCCCACATTGCCGATCTCGATCCCGCCTACGCCGACTTTCATCTGCCGAGCCAGATCGATTCCCAGAAGGTGCGGCGCGTCGGCGGCGCGCATGTCACCATCTCGCCGCTGCTGACGCTCGCGATGCGCTTCGTCAGTACCCACTTCGACACCGCCCGCTACTTCACCGATCCTTACGGCCAGCCGCCGGTGACCGGCAGGGATGCCAACCTCGAAGCGATCTTCCAGCGCAACGTCCGCGCCATTTCGGCGGTCAACCGCCAGCGCGGCGTGACGACGATCTGGGTCGGTCAGCTGCTCAATCGGGCGCGTTTGACGGGCGACGGCCGCTACGGCTGGCTGCCGCTGGTGCGCGATCGCGACCTTTGGAGTTTGCAGCAGGAGCTCAACGCCGTCCTCGAACGCATCGCCAAGGAACTGGGCGACGTCTATGTCGCCGTGCCGCCGCAGGACTTCGCCGACGCCGACTTTGTCGACAACGGGCACTTTTCGCCGGTCGGCGCGCGCCGCTTCGCGGAACGTCTGGCGCCGGTCGTGCGCGACGCTTGCCCCTAGTCGGACCTCGGCCTACTGATCGACCATGACGTCTTCACCCAGAGTCATCCTTCTCACCGGCGCCTCGTCGGGCATCGGCGCCGCGACAGCGCGTGCGCTCGCCGGCGCCGACATCTGTCTCGGCCTGCATGCGCGCAAGAACCGCGCCGGCGTCGAAAAGGTCGCCGACCAAGTGCGCGCCGCCGGCGGCAAGGCGCTGGTGCTCGAGGGCGACCTGGCCAAGCCCGGCGTCGGGCGTCGCCTGGTCGACGAGACCGCGGCGGCGTTCGGTCGACTCGATGTCGTGGTGAGCAATGCCGGCTTCGCCGACCGGCGGCCGGTCGGCGATCTCGATCGCGCTGGCTGGGACGAAAGTCTGTCGTCGATGACGTCGGCTTTTTTCGAGCTGGCGGCGGCGGCCAAGCCGTGGTTGGTCAGGGCGGGGACCGGTGGGCGGCTGATCGGCGTATCGTCGTTCGTCGCCCACGCCTATGCCCGTGGCCTGCCGACTTTCGCCGCCTCGGCCGCCGCCAAGGCCGGTATCGAAGCTTTTGCGCGAGCATTCGCCGTCGAGCTCGCACCGTCCGGCGGCACGGTGAACTGCGTTGCGCCCGGCCTGATCGAGAAAGATCCCGATGCCCATGCCGCGCTGTCGCGCGACCGCCAGGTCGAAATGAGCCGCCTGGTGCCGCTCGGCCGCTACGGTCGCACCGCCGAAGTCGCCGCCGTGATCGCCTTCTTGTGCTCCGAGGCGGCCAGCTACGTCACCGGCCAGACCATCCACGTCAATGGCGGTCTGACGCTGTAGGTCTCGAGGCGAAAAGCAAACGGCGGGACTCTCGTCCCGCCGTCCGTCTCTCGTCAGCTGATCTTGGCTCAGAGGTGCTTCAGCACATTCTCCGCCGTCGACGCCTCGAAGGCGCCCGGCTTCTCGACGAGCAGATGCTTGATGACGCCGTCCTGGACGATCATGGCATAGCGCTGGCTGCGCGTGCCCAGACCGAACTTGGAGCCGTCCATGGTGAGACCCATCGCCTGGGTGAACTCGCCATTGCCGTCGCCCATCATCATCACCTTGTCGCCGGCCTTCTGATCCTTGCCCCAGGCGCCCATCACGAAGGCGTCGTTGACAGAGATGCAGGCGATGGTGTCGACACCCTTTTGCTTGATCGCGTCAGCTGCGGCCACGAACCCGGGCACGTGCTTGGCGGATCAGGTAGGGGTGAAGGCGCCGGGCAGCGCGAAGGCAACCACCTTCTTGCCCGGCGCGAAAAGCTCCTCGGTGGTGACCGCTTTCGGTCCCTCCGGGCCCAACGTGCGCAGCGTCGCGCTGGGCACTTTGTCGCCGACTTTCGCCATTATTTACTCCCTCAATTGCCACCCTGACAGGGCAGCGTCGCGAACCGGCGAACCCTAGGCGAGGGGTCGTGATTTGTCCAATGCAGGCCCTTCGCCCGATCACCGCTTGATCTTTGCCCGGACAATCCCCATGGAATTGGAGGATCATCGCACCATGCCCGGCTCAGGCTCCCCCGCCGCCTCCTTGGCCGGCCGCTTTCTGGTCGCCGCGCCTTCCATGTCGGACGAGCGCTTCCAGAAGAGCGTCGTCTTCATGTGCAATCACGACGACGACGGCGCTCTGGGCATCATCGTCAACAACAAGGTCGACGATCTGCCGCTGGCGCAGGTCTTCAAGCAACTCGGCATCGAGGTGCCGGCGGCGGCGGCGGCGCGACCGGTGTTGTTCGGCGGCCCGGTCGAGACCTCGCGCGGCCTGGTGCTGCATTCGGCCGACTATCGGCGGGCCGAGACACTGATCATCGAGGGCGGCATGGCGCTCACTGCCTCGCTCGAGATTCTGAAAGATATGGCGGGCGGCAGCGGGCCCAAGCAGGCTTGGCTGGCGCTCGGCCATT
>VGCQ01000320.1 GCA_016870055.1 Alphaproteobacteria bacterium
CCGGAAATCCTCTCTTCCTCAAGACGTCAAATCTGTATCAGTGGTCCTGACGCCGGACATCCCTTGGGCAGCGCGCTCTGTCTAACGGCAATCAGGCCGGAGGAGCGGTATCTGGCAGTGAAATTTGGTGACGACTACGCGCGCTATGCAGCGCGTGTGCCGCGATGGCTGTCCCTACGACTGCTCAGTCGCCGTGTGGCCGAGGCAATGTGGAGGCGTGACGACAGCTGACTCGTGTTCAGCCGCCATACAGGTAGTTCGGCAGCCAAAGCGTCAGGCCAGGCCAAACGTACATGATGACCAAGCATAGGATGACGATCAGCATGTAGGGCATCATACCACCGAAGATCTGGTTCAAGGTGACGTGCGGAGGCGACACGCCCTTCAGGTAGTAGGCCGACATCGCAACCGGTGGTGACAGGAAGGCCGCCTGCAGGTTCACGAACACCATAGTGCCCCAAAGAATCGGATCGATATTGTAGTGCCTCAAGAGTGGCAGGAAGATCGGCACGAAAATGATGATGATCTCGGTCCATTCCAGCGGCCAGCCGAGCAAGAAGATGATGGCCTGCGACAGGATCATGAACTGGATGGGCGTGAGGTTGAGCGACAGCGCCCAACGCTCGATCAGGCCTTGACCGCCCAGAATGGCGAACACCGCCGAGAACAGCGCCGAGCCGACGAACAGCCAGCACACCATGGCGGTGGTCTTGGCGGTCAGGAACACCGCCTCCCGTGTTCGTTTCCAGTCGAGCGTGCGCGCCTGCATGGCGAGCAGAAACGCGCCAGCCGCGCCGACGGCGGCGGATTCGGTAGCCGTGGTGATGCCGAGCAGGATCACCGCCAGGACGATGACGGTGAGGATGCCAAGCGGCATGACCGAGGCACTGAGCAGCTTCAGCACCGTGAAGCGTGCAGCATCCATCCGCCAGTAGTAGCGGACCAACGCCATGAGAGAAACTGCAGCGACGGCGGCGAACCAGATGTAGAAGGCCGGTGACACGACCTCCTCGGGCACCTCGGCTGCTTGCACCGCCGCGCCACCCAGCGGCTGCAAGCCGGCGGCCTCGGGTACGGCGATCGACTTCTTGTAGACCACCACGTACCACCAAGTCCCCCCAAACGTCGCGCGGTAGAGCGCTAGTGGCACCAAGGCGACGCCGAAGTTATGGAGAATGCCGGTGTAGCCCAGCCGCTTGCCCTGATCGACGACGAGGTCGCGGGCTGCGGTGGGGGCGAACAGCGCCTTGGCGAGACTGCGCAGTATGTTGCGCGAGTAGGCCGCCTCCAGGCGCTCGACCCAGCTCGGGACCGGTACACGCATCTGCTCCTCGGGCAACCGTGGCGCGATGCGCGGATTGAGGATCGCCCAGCCCATGATGTAGACGAGGTAAAGAAGCGCGAGAAAGAAGCCCGGAAAGATCGCCGCCGCATAGAGCTTGACCACCGATTGGCCTGCCACCGCGGCATAGACGATGATCATCACCGAGGGGGGGATCAGGATGCCGAGCGTGCCGCCGGCCGTGATGACGCCCGACGCCAGCTTCACGTCGTAGCCGGCGCGCAGCATCGGGTTCATGGCGATCACGCCCATCAGCACCACGACCGCGCCGACCAGGCCGCTGGCGATGCCCCAGAAGGTGCAGACCACCAACGTCGCCACGGCGAGAGCGGCCGGCACGCGGCGGAAGGCGAGCTGGATGGAATAGAACATCTTGTCGACCAGGGCGCCGCGTTCCATCACGTAGCCCATCAGCACGAACAGCGGGATGGAGATCAGCACGTCGTTGGTCATGGCGCCGTAGGTGCGCTGGACCATCAATGCGAAGATCTTGTTGTCGGCCCACGGCTGGCCGGGAACATAGAAGGCAATGAAGCCAAACACGATGCCCAACCCCATCAAGGTGAAGGCAGTTGCAAAGCCCATCATGATCACGACCACGATGAGGCCGAGCATCAACAGTCCCAGTGCGGGATCGCTCATATCTTGTTGTCTCCCCCGCCCATGCCACGCTGTCGCGCTGCTTCCTCGATCTGCGCCGCCCGGGCGATCGCGGCCCGGCGCGCCTCCTCGTCGACATGCTCGCTCTGGGCAAGCTGCTCCTCGACGACATCGATCTCGCTCACGTCCTTCAGCCGCGACGGCCAGGTCCCGGTCTTGAGGCAGACGATGCAGCGCACCATCTCGGCGGCGCCCTGCAGCAGCACGAGGGAGCCGGCGATCGGGATAACGGTCTTGAAATGGTAGACCGGCGGGCCGTCAGCGGTGACGTTGGAATGCTCGCGAATGCGCCAAGAGTCGCCGGCGTATTCCCAGCCGGCATAAAGCAGGGCAGCGATGCCGGGAAAGAAGAAGACGATGTACAGCACGAGGTCGAGCAAAGCCTGAGTGCGCGGCCGCATGGAACTGTAGAGGAAGTCGCCGCGAACATGCGCGTTCTGCGCCAATGCGTAGGCACCGCACAGCATGAACAGCGTGCCGTACAGCATGTTGTTGAGATCGAAGATCCAGGCGGTCGGCGCGTTGAGCAGATAGCGCTTGATGACCTCGATGCAGACCACCGCCATCAGCGCCATGATCAGCCACGCAGCCGCCTTGCCGACCCAAGTGCTGATGCCGTCGATCGTGTGGAGGAAGCGCTCGACCGTCATGTGGTTCATTGCATCGCGAACGAACGAGGCACCGCCCGAGCCTTCAGGCGGTGCCTCGCGATTCCATTCGGCCGTTGCCTAGAGCCGAATCGGTTTGGCCTGCGGACCGAAATAGTGGTCGAACGCCATCTTGCGGCTGACCACGGTATCCTGCTCCCACTGGGTGGCGCGCTTGGCGAAGGCGATCTGCGACTGCACGATCTCCTTGAACAGCGGGTTCTCCGCCGATTTCTTGGCAACCACATCGTCATAGATCTCGAGCTGACGCTTCAGTACCGAATCGGGTGTTTTGTAGAAGCGCACCTTGTCCTTGGTCTGCAGCTCGACATAGTCCTTGGAATAGCGGTCGATCGCCTTCCACTGCATGTCCTGGCTAGCGGCCTCGACACCGTTTGAGATGATCGCCTTCATCTTGTCGGGGAGGGCGTTGAATTTGTCCTTGTTGAACATGATCTCGAACTGCTCGGCGTTCTGGTGATAGCTCTGCAGCATGCAGATCTTGGACACGTCGGCGAAGCCCAGGATGCGGTCGGACGAGGCATTGTTGAACTCCGCCGCGTCGAGCAGGCCGCGGTCCATTGCAGCGACAATTTCGCCGCCCGGCAGTGCATTGACTGCGGCACCCATGCCCTGGAAGACGTCGATCGAGATGCCGACGGTGCGGAACTTCAGGCCCTGCAGATCCTCGGGCTTGGTGATCGGCTTCTTGAACCAGCCGAGTGGCTGGGTCGGCATCGGGCCGTAGGGGAACGACACGACGTTGGCGCCGATCGAGGCATAGAGCCTGTCGAGCAGTTCCTTGCCGCCGCCGTACTTGTGCCAGGACAGCAGCATGTTGGCGTCCATGGCGTAGCCCGGGCCGGAGCCCCACAACGCCAGCGCGGTCTGCTTGCCGTAGTGGTAGACCAGCACGCCGTGGCCGCCGTCGAGCGTGCCTTTTGACACCGCCTCGAGCAGGCCGAAGGCCGGCACCACGGCGCCGGCCGGCAGCACCTCGATCTTGAGGTCGCCACCAGTCATGTCGTTGATCTTCTTGGCGAAGTCCTGTGCGTATTCGTGGAAGATGTCCTTCGACGGCCAGGTGCTTTGCCAGCGCATGCTGATTGGGCCCTGCGCCTTGACCACGGTGGGCGTGGCGACGGCGGCGCCGGCGACGGCCGCGCCCTTCAGAAATTTACGACGCGTGTTGCGCGTAGACTTGGCTTTGTCGGTCATTGGATCGGTCCCTCCCTCCAGTCGAGGCAAGGATGTACCGACAGTTGAAGACCTGTCCAGAGCCAAGGCCCGGGGGTCACGCGGCCGTGACGCCGTTGGTGCCGGTAACATGCAGGGCGAAGGCGTAGGCAAGGGCCACCTCCTCCAACCGGTCGAAGCGGCCGGCGGCGCCGCCATGACCGGCACCCATGTTGGTGCGCAGCAGAACCGGTCCGCCACCGATCATCGTGGCCCGAAGCCGAGCTACCCACTTGGCCGGCTCCCAGTAGGTGACGCGGGGATCGGTCAGGCCCGCCATGGCCAGAATGGCGGGATAGTCTTTGGCCGCGACATTGTCGTAGGGCGAGTAGGAAAGGATGTAACGAAAGGCCGCCTCATCGGTGATCGGGTTGCCCCACTCGGGCCATTCGGGCGGGGTGAGTGGCAGCGTGTCGTCGAGCATGGTGTTCAGGACGTCGACGAAAGGCACTTCAGCGACGATGCCGGCGAACAGCTCGCCCGCGCGGTTGGCGACAGCACCCATCAGCATGCCGCCAGCGCTGCCGCCATGGCCGACGATGCGCTTGGTCGACGTGTAGCCGGCCTCGATGAGGGTGCGAGCGGCCGCCGCGAAGTCGTCGAAGGTGTTGGCCTTCTTGTCCCGCTTGCCGTCGAGATACCAGCCCCAGCCCTTGTCGGAACCGCCGCGCACGTGGGCGATGGCATAAACGAAACCGCGATCGACCAGGGACAGGCGATTGGCAGAAAACGACGCCGGCATGGCCATCCCGTACGAGCCGTAGCCGTAGAGTAGCAGCGGCGCCCGCCCGTCGAGCTTGAGGTTGCGGCGATGAAGGATCGAGACCGGCACCTCCGCACCATCGTTCGCTACGGCAACGATGCGTGTCGTCACGTAGGCCGCTGGATCGTGGCCCGACGGGACTTCCTGACGCTTGCGCAAGACACGCTGCCGGCTCGCCATGTCGTAATCGTAGATCTCCAACGGCGTCGTCATCGACGAGTAGGACAAGCGCAGCGTCGTGGTGTCGTATTCGTAACCTTCGATAACGTCGAGCGCGTAAGCAGCTTCCTCGAAGGCGATGACATGTTCGACGTCATCGCGCAGATCCCGGACCACGATCGACGGCAAAGCATTCGACCGCTCAAGGCGCACCAAATAGTCGGCGTGGAGCGAAACGCTAGCGATATAGCAGCCCGGGCGGTGCGCGACGAAGTCGCGCCAGTTGCTGCGATCAGGCACCGTTAGCGGCGCTACAGCGATGCGAAAGTCGATGGCGTTATCCTGGTTGGTCAAGATGAACAGCTCTTCACCACGATCATAGACGCTGTAGCGGACACCGGTCTCGCGCGGGGCGACGAGGCGTGCCGCGGCCGCGGGATCAGCCAGGTCGATCAGCCATCGTTCGGAGGTCTCCTGGTTGCCGGTGCCGACCACGCAGAAACGACCGCTGGCGCTCTCCTCGACGCGGACAAACCAGCCGACGTCCTTCTCCTCATAGATCAAGACATCGTCCGCTTGGCGCGTACCCAACCGGTGGCGAAAGACGGACCGAGGACGGTGACTGTCATCGAGCTTGACGTAGTAGAAGAACGTCGAAGCGAGACCCCAGACGACACTGCCGCTGCTGCGCTCGATGATGTCGGGCAGTGTCCGGCGTCAGGACCACTGATACAGATTTGACGTCTTGAGGAAGAGAGGATTTCCGGCTCATCGTTAACCTGAGGGGAACGAGATGAGACAGAA
>VGCQ01000321.1 GCA_016870055.1 Alphaproteobacteria bacterium
AGCGCCTGCGCCAGGATTCGCGCCACGCCATAGGCCAGAATGAGCGCGACCGGCACCGCGACGGCCTGCGTCGCAAGACCATCCAAGGCATCGACGGCGTGCTTGTACAGCACTGGAACGTAGACGGTCGTGACCTTGGCGACGATCAGCAGCCCCAAAGCCACCACCACGCGGGTGCGCAGGCCGGTTTCGCCTTTTGGCCACAAATGGAGGCCGACGACGCGCAGAACGGCCCAACTACGCGAGAGGCCGAGCTTGGGAACGCCATCTTTGGCTGGGGGCGACATGGACGAAAAAAGCCTTGTTTGGCTGACAAGTTGGGTGGCGTAGGCTGTGGCGGCCTTCTATCGAGCCATCGAAGCCAAGGTAAGCCCTGCAGAAAGGGATTTCATGAGTTTTCGCAAGGCTGCCATCCTGGTGGCTGCGTGGCAGCTGTCGCCGGCACCGGCGCTCGCCCAAGAACCGCGTCAGGTCGAGGTCGGCTACGAGATCACGTTTGCAGGCTTCGCCGGATTTCGCATCGATCTCACCGCGCGATTCAACGGTACCCGTTACGACGTCGAGACCCGTACCTTCAAGGAAGGTCTCTTGAAGGCGCTGACCATCAACTACCACGGCCGGAACCGCGCCTGGGGCGGCTTCGCGCCAGGCGGCGCACAGCCCGCCGCCGGCTCGCTGTCGATCGTGGTCGGCGACAAGCCGCGCACCTGGCTCGCCGAGTACGGGTCGGGCGGCGCGATGCGCGAGACCCACAATCCGGGCTGGCAGCCCACGCCCTCGCAGACGATCAGCGACACCGACCGGCAGGGCTCGCTCGATCCCCTGTCGGCAGCCTTGGCGATCGGCATGGCAGGCGATGCGGCTTGCGACAAGACGGTGCGCAGCAACGACGGCAAGCGCGTCATCGACGTGCTGTTGCACAAGGTCGGCACGGAGCCCGCTGCCGCGAGCGGCATTCCAAACGCGCGCGGCGACGTGCTGGTGTGCGAGGTCTACAGCAAGCGCATCGCCGGCGAGTTCGCCGAGGCGCCCAAGGAGGCCGAGACCGAACGCGAGCGGCCGATCAAGCTTTGGTTCGCCTATCTGGACGCAAGCTCGATCCGCTACCCGGCCAAGATGGAGGCGCAGACCAGTTTCGGTACGATCCGTGGCCGCCTGACGTGGTTCCGCGAGCGGCCGCTCAGCACCGAAGAGGCGCAGTCGGTCGGGCGGTAAAACTACGCCGCGCGCTTGTGGCCGCGGCTGCGCAAGATCGAGAGGATCTCCGCAGCGGCCGCCGGGATGTTGGTGCCGGGCCCGTAGATCGCGGCCACGCCTGCTTTCCTCAGGAAATCGTAGTCCTGCGCGGGGACCACGCCGCCCACCACGACCAGCACGTCGGAGCCGCCCTGCTTGGCCAGTTCGTCGATGAGGTGCGGCACCAGGGTTTTGTGGCCAGCGGCCTGGCTCGACACACCGATCACATGCACGTCGTTCTCGATCGCTGCCCGCGCCGCCTCGGCCGGGGTCTGGAACAGCGGCCCGATATCGACATCGAAGCCGAGATCGGCGAACGCGGTGGCGATCACTTTGGCGCCGCGGTCGTGGCCGTCCTGGCCCATCTTGACCACCATGAGGCGCGGCCGGCGGCCCTCCTCGTCGGCGAAAGCCGAGATGTCGGCGCGAATCCGCTCCAATCCCTGGTCGCCCTCCCACTCGCCGGCATAGACGCCGGAGATCGAGCGGATGGTCGCCTGGTAGCGGCCATAGACGCCCTCCAGGGCCGACGAGATTTCGCCCACCGTGGCGCGGGCGCGCGTGGCCTCGATCGCCAGCGCCAGCAGATTGCCGGTGCCGTTGCGCGCCGCCTCGCCCAGCGCCTTGAGTGCAGCGACGCACCGGGCTTCGTCGCGGCCGGCGCGGATCTTCTGCAGGCGCGCCAACTGGGCATGACGCACCTGGGCGTTGTCGACCTCGAGAATGTCGATCGCTGGCTCTTCCTTGAGTTGGAACTTGTTCACGCCCACGATCACTTCCTCGCCGCGGTCGATGCGTGCCTGCCGGCGCGCTGCCGCCTCCTCGATGCGCATCTTGGGCATGCCGGCCTCGACCGCCTTGGTCATGCCGCCCAGCGCCTCGACCTCGGCGATCAGCTTGCGCGCCTCGACGATCAGGCTCGCGGTCAGGGACTCGACATAGTAGCTGCCGGCCAGCGGATCGACGACTTTGGTAACGCCGGTCTCGTGCTGCAGGATGAGCTGAGTATTGCGCGCGATGCGAGCCGATGCCACGGTCGGCAGGGCGATCGCCTCGTCGAAGGAATTGGTGTGCAGCGACTGCGTGCCACCCAGCACCGCCGCCATCGCTTCGTAGGCGGTGCGGATGATGTTGTTGTAGGGGTCCTTCTCGGTCAGCGACACACCCGACGTCTGGCAGTGCGTGCGCAGCGAGAGCGAATCGGCCTTCTTTGGCCCGAACGGTTGGATCAGTTCGGCCCACAGGAAGCGCGCCGCACGCAGCTTGGCCACTTCCATGAAGAAGTTCATGCCGATGCAGAAGAAGAACGACAGGCGCGGCGCGAAGGCGTCGATGTCGAGCCCCTTGGCGCGGGCAGCGCGGACATATTCGAGGCCATCGGCCAAAGTGAAGGCGAGCTCCTGCACCAGGGTCGCGCCCGCCTCTTGCATGTGATAGCCCGAGATCGAGATCGAGTTGAACTTGGGCATGTGGTGCGCGGTGTGCTCGATGATGTCGGCCACGATGCGCATCGACGGTCCGGGCGGGTAGATGTAGGTGTTGCGGACCATGAACTCCTTGAGGATGTCGTTCTGGATCGTGCCCGCGAGCTTGTCCTGCGGCACGCCCTGCTCCTCGGCTGCCACGATGTAGCCTGCCAGCACCGGCAGCACCGCGCCGTTCATGGTCATCGACACGCTCATCTTGTCGAGCGGGATGCCGTCGAACAGAATCTTCATGTCCTCGACCGAGTCGATCGCGACGCCCGCCTTGCCGACGTCGCCTACGACGCGCGGATGGTCGGAATCGTAGCCGCGATGGGTGGCGAGATCGAATGCCACCGAAAGCCCCATCTGACCGGCAGCGAGATTGGCGCGGTAGAACTTGTTGCTCTCTTCGGCGGTCGAGAAGCCGGCGTACTGGCGCACCGTCCACGGCCGGCCGGCATACATGGTGGCCTTGGGGCCGCGCGTGAACGGCGGGAAGCCGGGCAGCGAGCCCACCGATTCGAGGTTCTCCAGGTCGGAAGCCGTGTAGAGCGGCTTTACGCGGATGCCCTCGGGCGTCATCCAATCGAGCGATGGAACGGGCTTGTCGCGCAGCTCCTTGGCGGCGAGCTTTTCCCAGTCGGCTGGGGTCTTCTTCGGAAAGTCGGACATGGCGGATTACTAACACAGTTGGAGTGCAGAGCGTAGGCAACGCGGCCATGCCCAGCGGGCGGGCCTTGCCTCGGCTGCCGGCACCGCGCAGACTTTCCGCAAAGATCGGGAGGAAAACCGTGACTCTATCGCGTCGTGCCGCCGTTGCAGGCTTGGCTGCCCTGCCGCTCGGCCGAGCCCAAGCTCAAACCGCCTTCCCCACCAAGCCGTTCACCCTGGTGGTGCCGTTTCCGGCGGGCGGGCCGGCCGACATTTTCGGGCGCAATCTTGCCGAGCGCATGTCGCCCTTCCTCGGCCAGCCGGTGCTGGTCGAGAACAAGAGCGGGGCGGCGGGTGTCACTGGCGTCGACTTCGTCGCCAAGGCCGGCACCGATGCGCATGTCATGGGCATCATGAGCGCGTCGGCCGGCGCCATCATGCAGAGCCTGATGCCCAAGATGCCGTTCGATCCGGCCAAGGACATCGCTCCCCAGATCCTGGTTGTGCGCGTGCAGGAGGTGTTGGCCATCAATGCCAAGCTCGGCATCAACGACCTCAAGAGCTTCATCGCCTATGCCAAGGCCAACCCCGGCAAGGTGACCTGCGGCTCGGCCGGCACCGGCGGTATCACCCACCTCGCCATAGAACTGTTCAAGCGCGAGACCGGCTGCGATCTCCTGCACGTGCCTTATCGCGGCGCCGCTCCGGCCACCAACGACCTGCTGGCTGGAACGGTCGACACGGTGCTGCTCGACATCTCCATCCTGCTGCCGCACGCGCGCTCGGGCGCCGTCAAGATCCTGGCCGTGACGTCCGACAGCAGGGCGCCGTTGCTGCCCGACGTGCCGACCATGCGCGAGATGGGCTACCCCAAAGTCAACTCCGACAATTGGTATGCCCTGATCTCCCCCGGAGCGGCGCCGGCGGAGGCCCGCAAGAAGATCTTCGATGCCGCAACCGCGGCGCTCAAGACCAAGGAGCTGATCGCGGCCTACGCCGCCGTCGGTGGCGTGGTGGGCGGCGGCACCTCGGATGAGCTGAAGGCCTTCCTCCAGGAGGAGGTCGGTAAGTGGGCTGCGGTGGTCAAGTCGGCAAACGTCAAGCTCGAGTAGCCCGTGCCCACTGGAATCGAACGCGGCCTGGCCAAGACCTCTGCCGGGTACATCCACTGGCGTGCCTGCGGCAGCGGGCCCGTCATCATGGTGAGCCACATCAATCAGCAGAGCTCGGCGGTCATGGTCGAGCTGCTGCAGGCGCTGTCGCCCGACTTCCGCGCCATCGCCATCGACTACCCCAGCCACGGCCATTCCGACCACATCGATTGGCAGCCGGCGATCGAGGACTATGCGCGCTGCGTCGTCGAGGTCATGGACGCGCTCGGGATCGAGCATGCCGTCGCACTCGGCGAGGCGGTGGGCGCTGCGACCTCGATCGCGCTCGGCGGCCTCTGGCCGCAGCGCATCGACAAGGCGGTGCTGATCAACATTCCCTATTTCAGCGACGCCGACACGGCCAAGAACGACATCGCCGACATCGCCAAGGTGCGGCCGAGCGACGAATCGGGCTTTCCCGCGCCACGCTCGATCAAGTTCCTGTTGGAGAACGATCCCGAGCACGCGCCGATGCAGCCGACGCAATCGTGGATGGACCGCATCAACACCGCGCAGCTCGAGATCGGCCGCGACCGCTGGCAGGCGATGGGCGCGCTTGCCAAGTTCGACACGCTGGGCGGCATGGCGGCGCTCAAATGCCCGGTGCTGGTGCTGTACGGCGAGCATTTCATCTATGGCCGCCATCGCGCCTTGCTGCAGTCGTAGTGCCCGCAGGCCAAGGTCGAAATCTTGCCCGGCGCCCGCTTCTGCATGAGCTGGGAGAGGGCGAGCGATATCGCCGCCCATGCCCGGGGCTTTCTGCTGTCGTCGCTACGAGTCTAGCCGAGGGGCTTACTTTCGATGACGAGCCGTCGATTTTGGCGACAAGGTCCCTCCGCTCGGCGCTTCACGCTATGGTCGGGACGACGGAAGGGGGACACAGATGCTCGATGATGAAGCCCGCACATTGCTCGACTTGATGGAGAGGGCCGTCCGGGGAGGAAGGCCGCGGCTCGACACCCTGCCCTACGCGGTGGGCCGCAAAGCGGTCGACAAGATGTCGGAGGACAATGAGGCCGATCCGCCGGCGGTCGGCGAGGTCGCCGACGGCAGCTTCGCAGGACCCGGCGGCGCCCTTCACTTTCACCGCTACCGGCCGCTCGGCAG
>VGCQ01000322.1 GCA_016870055.1 Alphaproteobacteria bacterium
GTGTAGGCGTCGAGATCCTGCTCGGTCAGCACGTCGCGATCGCGCGGCACGTCGGGACAGGCGCCACCGCCGAACCAGCCGCCGGCCTTGCGCACCGACGCCGTGGCCGAAGGCTTGCCGACGGCGTCCGGATTGCCCTTGCGGAACATCGCCTTCACGACATTGCGGATGTCGGCCTCGAAACCCGCCTGCGCCTTGTCGAAATTCTCCTCGTAGAACAGGTGGTAGTCCCATTGGCCGACCGGATAGAGCTCGGCCGGGTAGATCGCACGATCGACCAGGGGCACGCGGTTCTCGATGGTGTTGCCGTGGGAAAGATAGGGCACGCACAGGCTCGCCACGCCTGCCGTCTTCTCGGGATGATGTGCGGCCATGTTCCAGACGACGGAACTCCCCCAGTCGTGGCCGATCCAGACGGCGCGCTCGCGACCGAGCGACGCCAGCAGCTCCAGCATGTCCTGCACGATCGGCTCCTGCGCGAAGTCCTCGTGCCGCGTGTAGCTGGTCGATCGGCCGTAGCCGCGCATGTCGGGCGCCACGCAACGGAAGCCCAGGGCGGCGAAGGCCGGAAGCTGATGCCGCCAGGACCGCGAGAGCTCGGGCCAGCCGTGACAGAAGATCAGCAACGGCCCCGCTTCCGCGCCGCAGGCGAGATAGCCCGTGGTGTGGCGGGCGGTCTTGACGGTGTGTTCGGTGATCGGGAATGTCATGGCAGGGAGGCTTCCATGGAAATCGATACCGGCACAACCGAACTTTTGTGCGCCGTGCGCGACGGCGTGGCGCTGATCACGCTCAACCGTCCCGAGGCGCGCAACGCCATGTCGGACAAGCTGACGCCGGCACTGCGTGTCCAGATCCGCGAGCGTGGCGAGGATCCCACTGTCGGCGCCATCCTGATCACCGGCGCCGGCACCGCCTTCTGCAGCGGCGGCGACGTCAAGGGCATGGGCGGCCGTGGGCCGCGCGGCCAGATGAGCTTCGAGGAACGGCTGGGTGACCTGCGCTGGCGCCAGGCGGCGCTGACCGGCGCCCTGGTCGGCGTGCGCAAACCCACCATCGCCGCCCTGCCTGGCGCGGCAGCGGGCGCCGGCCTCGCCATCGCGCTCGCCTGCGATGTCCGCATCGGCGCGCAGTCGGCATTCGTCAGCACCGGCTACGCCAAGGTCGGCCTGTCGGGCGACTACGGCATCGCATGGTTGCTGACGCGCACGGTCGGATCAGCGCGGGCGCGCGAGCTGATGTTCACCGCCGAGCGCGTCGATGCCGAGCGCTGCGAGCGCATCGGCCTGTTCAATCGCGTGGTGCCCGACGACAAGCTGCAGGCCGAGGCCTTTGCGTTGGCCAAGTCGCTGGCCGAGGGCCCGCGCGTGGCGCTGCGCAACATGAAGGACAATCTCGACGATGCGCTGCACGTCGACTACGCGACGGCGCTGCACCGCGAGGCCGAGCGGCTGGTCCAGGCCTCACGCACCGAGGACCACAAGGAGGCGGTGCGGGCGTTCGTGGAGAAGCGCAAGCCAGTGTTCAAAGGGCGGTAGACGGGCAAAAACCGCTCCGTTTCTCCCGTCATCTCGACTGGAACGCGAATCGCGTGGCGGAGGGACTTTCCTTCCGCCCGTAGACGGTGGCGGCCGGCAACAGTTCAATCGACTACAGGCGGCGCAGCTCCACGAAGTCGATCGCGTCATCTATCCGCCGCCATTCGAAGGGCCTGCCGGTCCCGCAGGAGGTGGCCGCCATCTACGGGCAACAAGACGAAAAGGACGACCACGCACGACGAATGTCATCGACGAACCGTGTTCCGCCCGCAGTGATCGGCATTCTGCTTCGCCCAAGTCTCGAAATTGTCGTCGCCGGACAGCTTGCCGTGCTGCCGCCACGCGACCTCGATCTTGCCTGGTGCAAGCTCGCGTATGCTGTAGGCGCCCATCATGACGTTCCTAACAGAGACGATCATGCGCACGGTATTCTCTTTTCGGTTGAGGTCGCCGGGCTGTATCGAAAGGCCTGAACTGTCCATGTGGGCTCGCGTCATCAGGCATTTGGTGAAGTCGTCGAATTTTTCGGCGTATTGCTCCGACCAGATCACCGGTTCGTTCGCGACGTCTTTCATCGGTGGAATATAGACGAGCGTCGGCGCGCCCGTGACACAGGCGGCGGCGAGCAAAGCCGTGGCGATCGAAAGGCCGAGTCTCGGCGCCATGCCAAGTTCGCCTACAGCCTAACCGCCCTTTTGCCTTTGTTGCGGCCCTCGAACAGGTCGATCAGCGCCTGCGGCGCCTTCTCCAATCCGTCGACGATGTCGACGATGGCCTTGATCTTCCCTTCCTCGACCCAGCGCGCCAGCCGGGCTTCGGCCTCGGCGCGTTGGCCGTAGAAATCCATGACGATGAAGCCTTCCATCCTGAGCCGCTTGGTCACGACCAAGCCCGGCACGGCCATCGGCCCGGGCGCCGGCTTCTCGACGTCGTATTGCGAGACGTTGCCGCAACAGGCGATGCGGCCGCGCAGGTTCATCAGCGACAGCGCGGCGTCGAGCACCGGCCCGCCGGTGTTGTCGAAATAGACGTCGATGCCGTCGGGGCAGACCGCTCGTAGCGCGCGGTACACGCCGCCCGCCTTGTAGTCGACTGCGGCATCGAAGCCGAGGTCGCGCACCAGCCAGTCGCACTTGTCCTGGCCGCCCGCCGTGCCGACCACGCGGCAGCCGGCGAGCTTGGCGATCTGGCCGACCATGGTGCCGACCGCGCCCGCCGCCGCCGACACCAGCACGGTGTCGCCGGGCTTGGGCTTGCCGACTTCCAGCAGGCCGAAATAGGCGGTGAGCCCGGTGATGCTGAGCGGCCCGATCAGCAGCTCCAGCGGCGCCTTGGTCGTGCGCTTGGCCAGGCGGCGCGCCGGCAGGGCGGCATAATCCTGCCAGCCCCAGTCGCCCTCGACGATGTCGCCGGCCTTCAGGCCGGCCGCCTTGGACTCGACCACCTCGCCGACGGCAAAGCCGCTCATCACCTGGCCGGGCTGCAGCGCATCGCGGTAGGTCTTGCCCATCATCCAGGCGCGGTTGGCGGGATCGAGCGACAGCATGCGCGTGCGCACCAGCGCCTCGCCGTCGCGCGGCACGGGGATCGCCGTCTCCGTCCACTGGAAAGTGTCGACCGCGATCTTGCCCTGGGGTGGCTTGGCGTAGAGCCATTGACGGTTCATGGGATCAATCCTTGTAGTTCGCCGCACGCTTCTGCAGGTTGGACATGATCGCCTCGAGCTGGTTGGGCGAGCCGATCAACTTCTGCTGCTCGACCGACTCGGCCATCAGGCCGGTCGCCGCATCGACCGCGACAGCCTCGTTCAGGATGCGCTTGGCGGCGCGGATGGCGTCGGGGCTCTTGGCCGCGATCTCGCGCGCGGTCTCGAGCGCGGCGGCACGCGGATCGTCGACCAGCCGCGTGACGAAGCCGAGCTGCTGGGCCTCGCGGCCGTCGAAGATGCGGCCGGTGTAGGTGAGCTCGCGCACGACGTCCTCGCGCGCCAGATGGCGCATGAGCTGGGTGCCGGCAAGATCGGGCACCAGGCCCCACTTGATCTCCAGCACCGAGAAGCGCGTGTCGGCGGCGGCGTAGCGCATGTCGGCGCCGAGCATGATCTGGAAGCCGCCGCCCAGCGCCACGCCGTGCACGGCGGCGATCACCGGCACCGGCAACGTGCGCCACTGCCAGGCGCATTGCTGCGGGCGGTTGGCGATGCCGTGGGTGCGCTGCGTGAGGTCGCGCACGCCAGGCACCGCGTCGCCCTGCGCCTTCATGGCGGCGAAGCTCGCCATGTCGAGCCCGGCGCAGAACGCCTTGCCCTCGCCCGACAGCACCACGCAGCGCAGGCCTTTCATCCTCTCGAGCTCGGCGCCGGCCTGCAGGATGCCCTCGAACATGGCGGGATCGAGCGCGTTCATCTTGTCGGCGCGGATCAGACGCACGTCGGCGACGCCGCCCTTGAAGTCGATCGAAACCCGGTCCTTCATTGCTTGTCCTTCTCCGCTTTCAACCATTCGCGCAGGCGGCGCTTCACCTCGTCCGGCGGCAGCCGTTCGGGTGCCTTCAGCGCACCGTCGCTGGTCTTGGGCCACATCGCCACGGCGATGGCGCGCTGGATGTCGGCGAAGCTGCAATCGTCGGGCAGCCGGTCGAGCAGGTCGCGCACCTGCTGCTTGGCGCTGGGGCCGGTCATGGTGTCGCCATCTGCCAGACGCCCTGGGCGATGTAAACCACGCCGATGGCGAGCACGATGCGGCGGGTCCAGAAGTAGAATTGCCGGTCGGAGAGCCGATCGAGCACCGAGCGCGACAGCGTCGTGCCGATCACGGCGAAAATCGCGGCAAATCCCATCACCAGCCACTGTTCGAGGGCGCGGCCGGCCGGCTCGGCGACCAGGGCGCCGAAATAGACGACCTTGGTGAGGTGGCCCATGACTTGGGCTGCAGCCTTGGTCGCGACATTGGTCTGCCGCGTCATGCCGGTGCGGACATAGAAGATGTCGAGGATCGGCCCGGTCACGCCCGACACCAGTTGCAGCGCCCCGCCGATCGCACCGGCCAGGAACGCCTGGCCGCGCCGCTCGATGTTGGGCGCGAGCGTCTGCGGCAGCACCAGCGCCACCACCGGCGTCAAGCCGACCGCGATCAGCACGAGATACTTGGGCGGCACGAAGGCAAACGAGGAGAACACCGCGAGCGAGAACACCGAGCCCAGGCCGAAGCCGGCAACGACCCGCCAGTTGATGTGACGGCGCCACAGCCAGGAGCGCCAACCGTTGGCCGCGATCTGAATGACGCCGTGGAACACCATGGCGACCGGCACCGGCAGCACCGCCAGCAGGAAGCCGATCAACAGCATGCCGCCCGCCATACCGAAAATGCCCGAGATGAACGAGGTGACGACGGCGACGACCGCCAAGGCGGCGAGGATGGGCAGCGAGAACATCCGGCCGCGGCGTAGCGCAGGTGGCAGAGCGTGTCGAGGATCGCCTATGGTGAGCCCATGTCCGACGACCTTCTGTTCATGCCGGCCGCCAAGGCCGCCGCCTTGATCCGCGCCAGGAAGCTATCGCCGATCGAGTATCTCGATACCGTGCTGGCAGCGGCGGAAAAGGCCAACACTCGCCTCAACTGTTTTCGCGAGGTCATGACCGAGCAGGCGCGCCGCGACGCCTGCGCCGCCGAGCAGGCGGTCGTCCGCGGCGACAGGCTCGGGCCGCTGCACGGCGTGCCGGTCAGCATCAAGGATTTGGTGGACGTGAAGGGCGTGCCGACGCGGCACGGCTCGGCGATCTTCGAGAGCAATCCGCCGGCCGCGGCCGACGATGTACTGGTCGAGCGCCTGCGCGCGGCGGGCGCCATCGTGTTCGCCAAGGCGACGACGCCGGAGTTCGGCGTCAAAGGCTTGACCGACGGGCCGGCGTTCGGCGTCACGCGCAATCCCTGGAACCTCGAGCGCACGCCGGGCGGCTCGAGCGGCGGCGGCGCGGCCGCGGTGGCGGCCGGTCTGGGGCCGCTGTCGCTCGGCACCGATGGCGCGGGTTCGATCCGC
>VGCQ01000323.1 GCA_016870055.1 Alphaproteobacteria bacterium
CGCGGCCGGCATCGCGCAGGCCGCGCCAGTTGGCGGCGATCGCCGTCAGGTCGACCGTCAGGATCGCTCCGGCCCGTCGCGCAGCCTCGTCCGACGCCGTCATCGATCGTTCCTAGAAGGCGGGGCCCGGCCCGTCGCCCTCGGCCGGCAAGTTGTCGAACTTGGTGTACTGACCCTCGAACGCGAGATGGACGATGCCCGTCGGGCCATGCCGCTGCTTGGCGACGATCACCTCCGCCTTGCCGGCCGCCGCATCGCCGCGTTGCCGCCAGTCGTCGTAGCGCTGGTTGAAATGCTCCATCGTCTCGTTGTCGCGCCGCTTGGGTTCTTCGCGCATGAGGTAGTAGTCGTCGCGATAGATGAACATGACGACGTCGGCGTCCTGCTCGATCGATCCCGATTCGCGCAGATCGGCGAGCTGCGGCCGCTTGTCCTCGCGCTGCTCGACCGCGCGCGACAACTGCGACAGCGCCAGCACCGGAACGTCGAGTTCCTTGGCGAGAGTCTTGAGGCCGCGAGTGATCTCGGAGACCTCCTGGACGCGATTCTCCTGGCGACTCTTGCCGGCAGGGGCCAACAGTTGCAGGTAATCGATGATCAGCAGCCCCAGCCCATGCGTGCGCTTCAGGCGTCGGGCGCGTGTGCGAAGCGCGGCGATCGACAGCGCCGGCGTGTCGTCGATGAAGAAATTCAGATGCTCGAGCTCGTTGCTCACCGACAGCACCTTGTCGAAGTCGGCGCTGATCAGCTCGCCCTTGCGGATTTTCTCGGACGGGATGGCGGCTTGCTCGGATATCATACGCGTCGCGAGCTGCTCGGCCGACATTTCGAGCGAAAAGAAACCGACCACCGCGCCGTCCGCCACCTTGGTCCGGCCGTTCTCGTCGTGCTCCTCGCGGTAGGCTTTGGCGGCATTGAAGCCGATGTTGGTGGCCAGCGAGCTTTTGCCCATCGATGGCCGGCCGGCCAGGATGATGAGGTCCGACTTGTGCAGGCCGCCCAACAGGCGATCGAGGCTGAACAGGCCGGTGGCGACCCCGGTCAACTGGCCGACGCGATGATAGGCCGCCTCCGCGGCGTTGGTCGCCTCGGTCAGTGCGGCGCGGAAGGGCTTGAAGCCGCCCTCGATCTGGCCGGAGCTGGCAAGGTCGTAGAGCTTCTTCTCGGCCAACTCGATCTGCTGCAGAGCCATCTCGTCGACGTCGGAACTGAAGGCGCCGTTCACCATGCCTTCGCCGACATCGATGAGCTGGCGCCGCAGGTACAGGTCGTGCACGGTGCGACCAAAGGCTCCGGCATCGATCACGTGGACCGATGCCGCCGCGAGTCGGGCGAGGTAGGAGGCACCACCGGCGACCTTCATGTCCTCGTCCTGCTCGAAGTAGGTCTTGAGCGTGACGGCGCTGACGACCTGGCCGCGTTCGATCAAGCGCGACAGCGAGTCGAACACCTTGCCATGCAAAGGATCGGCGAAGTGCTCGGGACGCAAGAACTCCGCGACGCGCTGGTAAGCCGCGTTGTTGACCAGGATGGCGCCCAGCAGCGCCTGCTCGGCCTCGAAGTTGTGCGGCGGCTCGCGCAGGCGGATGTCTTCGGCGCCGGGCAGGCGCGTGACGTTGGATGGTTCTTTTGCGGGCTCCATGGAGCCTTCTTAGGAAGTAGAGGGGGACGTCGACCACCGCAAAATGCGCTGGCCGTGTCGGACTTCCGACCAAGTGTGGACAAGAATAGCTTAACTCTGGGGACAAGTCCCGCCGGGGCCGGACGCGCTACTCCGCTGCGATCGAGCGGGACACTCGCAAGCCGCGTTCAGTGTCGACGATGTAGTCGCGCGTCAACGGTACGGCATCCTGGCGGCGGGCGATCTGGAGCTGGAAGACCATTTGATTCATGTACCGGAAGGAAATCTCGCAGCCGGCGAGATAGAATTCCCACATACGGCAGAAGCGATCGTCGTAACCTGCCGTCTGCTTGAGATGCTCGCGGTTGGCGAGGAAACGACGGCGCCAGTGGCGCAGGGTCTCGGCATAGTGCAGGCGCAGGACCTCCATGTCGGTGACCCACAGCCCGACCTGTTCGATGGCTGACAGAACTTCCGACAAAGCCGGCGTGTAACCACCGGGGAAGATGTACTTGCGCAGCCAGGTGTTGGTGCCGCCGGGCGGCTCCATGCGGCCGATCGAATGCAGCAGCATCACGCCGTCGTCGGCGAGCAGCGCCTTCACCTTGGTGAAGAACTCGACGTAGTGCGCCGAGCCGACATGCTCGAACATGCCGACCGACACGATGCGGTCGTATCGGCCGGGCTCCTCGCGGTAGTCGAGCAGCTTGAAACGTACCCTGTCGGCAATGCCGTCTTCGAGCGCCCGCCGGCTGGAGACCGCGTGCTGTTCCCGCGACAGCGTGACACCGGTCACATCGACACCGAACTGCTGGCCGAGGAAGAGGCCGAGGCCGCCCCAGCCCGAGCCGATGTCGAGCACGCGCTGGCCGGGCTGCAGCAACATCTTGGCGGCGATGTGCTGCTTCTTCAGGAGCTGCGCCTCTTCCAGGGGCTCGTCGCCGTTCTTGAAGTAGGCGCAGGAGTACTGCCGGTCGCGATCGAGGAAGAAATCGTAGAGCTGGTCTTTCAGGTCGTAGTGGTGGGCGACGTTGCGTTGCGCCCTGCCGATCGGATTGTACTGCTCGATAAGGCGCAGCCAGCGCTGCAGCGCGTAGGACCACCGCACCATGGGCGTGGCCTCGAAGGCGGTGATGTTGCGGCCGAGCAGGTCGAGAAGGTCGTAGATGTCGCCGTTCTCGACGGACAACGTGCCGTTCATGTAGCTCTCGCCCAGCGCCAGACGTGGCCGCACGGCGACGCGCAGACCGGTCCAGCGGTCATGCAGTCGCATGGTCAATGCGGGTCCGGGACGCGCGCCTTCGATTCGATGCGACCGTCCGTCCGCGTCGATGATGGTGAGCTGGCCTTCACCCAGTACACGGGTGAGAACCCGGGCTAACAGCATTGCCGTTCCTTGGCGCCGTTGTACTCGCTCGAAATGTTAATCCAGGTGTCAATTTCAAGGCAAAGGGCCCTTCGCGCGTCCGTCCAAATGACTGTGATAATCATTATCAAAAAGATTGCCTGATCCTGACGGAGGTGATACTTCTTTGTGACTGCGAAGCAATCGCAACGGAGGCAGGCTTGAAGCGCCGGACCATTCTCAAAGCCAGTGTCGTCGGCTTGGTCGCGCCTTTGGTCATCGGCCGGTCCTATGGCCAGGGCCCGATACTCAACCTCTACTCGGCCCGCCACTACAACACCGACGAGGCGCTTTACGGTAATTTCTCCGATCTCAGTGGCATCAAGATCAACCGCATCGATGCCGAGCCGGATCCATTGGTCGAGCGGCTGCGCGCCGAGGGCGACAAGAGCCCCTGCGACGTCTTGATCACGACCGACGCCGGCCGGATCGACCGCGCCCGGGAGATGGGATTGCTGCAGCCGGTCGCGTCGGAAGTCCTGAGCAAGGCCGTGCCTCGCCATCTGCGCGATCCGGACAATCACTGGTTCGGCTTCTCCAAGCGCGCGCGGGTGATCGTCTACAACAAGGACAAGGTGACGGCAGCCAACGCGCCACGGAACTACGAGGACCTTGCCGACCCCAAATGGAAGGGCAAGCTGCTGATCCGCTCGTCCGGTCACATCTACAACCAGTCGCTGGTCGGCTCGCTGCTTGCCGCCGACGGGCTGGAAAGGACGGAGGCTTGGGCGCGGGCGGTAACCACGAACCTGGCGCGGCCGCCGCGCGGCGGCGACACCGACCAGATCAGGGGCGTCGCCGCCGGCGAAGCCGAGATCGCGGTGTCGAACACGTACTACTACGTCAACCTCCTGCGGTCGAAGAAGGCCGAGGACCGCGAAGTCGCCGCCAAGGTCGGTGTGGTGTTTCCCAATCAGGCCAATCGCGGCACGCACGTCAACATCAGTGGCGGCGCCGTGGCTCGCCATGCGCCGAACAAGGCGGCGGCGGTCAAGTTCCTGGAATACCTGGTGTCGCCGCAGGCCCAGAGTTACTTCGCCGAAGGCAACTCCGAGTATCCGGTGGCGGCCGGCGTCGAATTGTCGGCCGAGCTGAAGTCGCTCGGAAGCTTCAAGGAGGACCAGCTCAACGCCCGGGTGTTCGCGCAGAACAACGCCGAAGCGCTCAAGATCATGGATCGGGCGGGCTGGAAGTAGGCCGCGCCGGGCTGCGGCCGACGAGTGCGCCGCCGAGCAGGATCACCGGCGCCAGAGACACCACGACGATCACGATCGAGCCGACCGCCGCCTGGTGCAGGCGCTCGTCCGAGGCGAATCGATAGACGCCGATCGCCAGCGTGTCGAGGTTGAACGGCCGGATCAGCAAGGTTGCCGGCAGCTCCTTCATCACTTCGACGAAGGCTACTAGGCCGGCCGTCAAGACTGGCGCGCGCAGCAGTGGCAGGTGGATCTTGCGCAGTACCTCGCGAGGTTTCGCACCCAGCATGCGGGCGCTGGCATCCATCGCCGGGTCGATGGCGGCGAGTCCCGGCGCAATGTTGGCGATGCCGACCGCGAGGAAGCGCACCGTGTAGGCGATCAGAAGGGCGAATGCCGTGCCGCTCAACAGCAAGCCGCTCGACCGGCCCATCAGGCTCTGGCTCAACAGGTCGATCGCGTGATCGACTGTCGCCAGCGGCAGCAGGACGCCGACGGCTATCACCGCGCCGGGAATGGCGTAGCCGAGCGAGGCGAATTCGATCAGGCGGTTGACGGAGCGACGCCGGATCAGACGACCGGCATAGCTCAGGAACAACGCCAGCGCCGCGACGATGACGGCTGCGGCCGCCGCGAGCAGGAAGCTGTTGGTGGCGTCGCGCAGGAAGCGTTCGTCAGTCAGAGTCGCTCCGGAGTGCCACGCAAGCTGCGCCAGATGCGCCGTCGGCACAATGAAGCCCAGGATGATCGGCAGGCCGCAGGCAAGCGCCGCCGCCGCCGCCCGCCAGCGGTCGAGCACGACCGGCATGGCTTGCTGGCGCAAGTTCGAGGCGATGTGAAAGCGCGCGCGGCCACGCGATCGTCGCTCGATCATGATCAACAGGCCGGCGATGACGACCAGCACCACGGCGATCTGGGCGGCCCCTTCGCGATTGCCGAGGCCGTACCAGGTCCGATAGATCGCCGTGGTCAGGGTTTGCACGCCGTAATACTGGACGGTACCGAAGTCGGCGAGCGCCTCGAGAAGCGCCAGCGCCGTGCCAGCGGCGACGGCGGGGCGCGCCAGCGGCAGGCCGACACGCCAGAAAGTCTGCCATGGCCCATGGCCGAGAATGCGACTCGCTTCGAGCAGGGAATGCGACTGGGCGAGGAACGCCGTGCGTGCCGCCAGGTAGACGTAAGGATAGAGGACCAGCGTGAAAAGCACGGCGACGCCGCCGGCCGAGCCGAGGTCGGGGAACCAATAATCGCCGCGCTGCCATCCGGTGACGGCGCGCAGCGTCGTCTGAACCGGTCCGGCGAAGGTCAGCAGGTCGGCGTAGGCGTAGCCGATGATATAGGTCGG
>VGCQ01000324.1 GCA_016870055.1 Alphaproteobacteria bacterium
AGCGACAGCTGGATGGCGATCACGGCGATGGCGATATTCGAGCCGATGCCGGCGACCGCCCCGGTCATGAGCTGCGGATCGGCGAAGGAGCGGATGGGGAAGGCAGGCTGGGGCTGCCGCCACTCCCAGAGCGCGAAGACCGCCAGAACGCCAAGGCCCAGCAGCAGCGGCAGCAGAACCTTTGCGCTGGTCCAGCCGGCCGAGGCGGCATTGCTCACGCCGTAGAGGGTGCCGACCAGGCCGATGGCGACCAGCAGCAAGCCTGGCACGTCGAACGGGCCGGGCGTGGCGTTCTTCGCTTCCGGCACGGTCTTCAGGCACCACAGGAAGGCCAATGCCGCGACGGCGGGACTGAGCAGGTAGGCGAGCCGCCAGCTTATGCCGGCGAGATAGCCGCCGAGCAGGCAGAGCAGCACGATGCCGGCGGTCTGCAAGGCGAGCCATCGCGCCACGGTACGGGCAAGGGCGGCCGGCTCGGGCGCGATGGTGGCCAGCAGAGCGAAGGCAAGGCCGAAGGATGCGGCGAAGCCTATGCCGGTAAGGGCGCGGCCCAGCGCGAACATGGCGGTGCTAGTGGCCAGCGCCGCGATCACGCCGCCGGCCATGACGACGAGCAGGCCGAGCAGCATGATGCGCTTGCGGCCAAACCGGTCGCCCAGGCTGCCGGTGGTCAGGATGAAGGCCGCGATGCACAGCGTTCCCATGCTGGTGGCAAGTGCGCGATCGGCGCCGTCCATGTGCAAGGCGTTGCCGGCGCCGAGGATGGCGACGTTGTGGACGGCCGGATCGAGTTCCATGGGCAGCGCGGCACCGACCAGTCCGAGAAGGGCGGCGAATCCGGCCCCGCTTGTCCGCTTTGCTGATTGCTCCACCGGCTCCGGCATCCTGTCGCTCCCGACGCTGCTCGGACGAGACATGTACCAGGAGACTGGCGGCGAGGTGTCGAGAATTTGTGTCGGACTTGTGTCAGGCAAGAGCCGCTTGGCGATTGGCGAGACACTTGCTTTTGGGCATATGGAGGACCGTCGTTGGTGGGTGCCAACCGTCGCGTCCCGCCGAGTCGTGTCCAGTCGAAAGGCGTCGCTCATGTCGTCGAATCCGTCCGTTCCACAGCCGCCGCTCAAGCCCATCATCGGCAACCTGACGGAGCTTTAAGGGGGGTGCTCCCATCCAGGCCATGATTGGACTGGCCCGTACCTACGGACCCTTCTTCAAGCTCAAGATTCTCGACCGTGAGTTCTATGTCGCGAGCTCGCAGGAGCTGGTCGCCGAGCTGTGCGACGAATCGCGCTTCGGCAAGCGCGTCGGCGGCGCTCTACAGGAAATCCGCGCGGTAGCCGGTGACGGCCTGTTCACGGCCCACGGCCATGAGCCGAACTGGGGCAAGGCGCACCGCATCCTGATGCCCGCCTTCGGGCCGATCGCGATCCGCGGCATGTTCGACAACATGCTCGACATCGCCGACCAGATGTTCGTGCGTTGGGAACGCTTCGGCCCGGGCGCCGTCATCGACGTCGCTGACAACATGACGCGTCTCACGCTGGACACAATCGCGCTTTGCGCCTTCGACTACCGTTTCAACAGCTTTTACCAGGACGAAATGCATCCGTTCGTGTCGGCCATGGTCGGCGCGTTGAAGGAAGCGGGCGAGCGCACGCGCCGCCCCAAGCTGGTCAGCAATCTCATGCTGTCGAAGGCCCGCCAGTTCGAGGCCGACAGGGAGCTGTTGGAAGCGGTCGCTCGCCAGCTCATCGCCGAGCGGCGCCGCGACCCTCGCGGTGCGGAGAAGCGCGATCTTCTCAATCTGATGCTCAACGGCGTCGATCCCGTCACCGGCGAGAAGCTCAGCGACGAGAACATCGGCTATCAGATGATCACGTTCCTGATCGCCGGCCACGAGACGACGAGCGGCCTATTGTCCTTCGCCACCTGGCTGCTGCTCAAGAATCCGGCGGTTCTCCAAAAGGCGCGTGGCATCGTCGACGAGGTGCTCGGGCAGGAGATGCCGCGGGTCGAGCACCTCGTGCAGCTCCGCTACATCGAGCAGATCCTCATGGAAAGCCTGCGCGTCTGGCCGACCGCGGCAGCCTTCTCGGTGAGCCCGCACAAGGACACCGTGCTGGCCGGCAAGTATCCGCTCACCACCCAGGACACGGTTCTGATCCTCGAGCCGATGCTCCACCGCGACCCCAAGGTATGGGACGGCGACGTCGAGGCCTTCCGGCCCGAGCGATTTGCGCCCGAGAGCGCGGTCAGCCTGCCGCCGAACGCCTGGAAGCCCTTCGGCAACGGCGCCCGCGCTTGCATCGGACGGCCCTTCGCAATGCAGGAGGCCCAGCTCGTCCTGTCGATGATGCTGCAACGTTTCGACATCGTGCTCGACGATCCGTCCTACACCTTGAAGGTCAAGGAGACGCTGACGCTGAAACCCGAGGGCCTGCGCATCCGCGCCAAGGCGCGCCGCTCGGCGGGGTCGCTGCTGCGCAGTGCCGTGCCGGCGGCCCCCCAAAAGGCGTTGGCCCCGCAGGCCGCGACGCGGACCGCGACGGATGCTGCGGCCGCGCCGCTGCTCGTCCTCTACGGCAGCAATACCGGCTCGTCGGAAGCGTTCGCCAATCGCATTGCCGGCGAGGCGCCGGCGCACGGCTACGCGCCGACGGTCGCGGCCATGGACGACTATGCGGGCAACCTGCCCAAGGACGGCACGATCGTCGTGGTGACCGCGTCCTACGAGGGCCAGCCGCCGGACAATGCCCGCCAGTTCGTGTCGTGGGCCGAGACGCTGGGCGAAGGCGCGCTGGCCGGGGCGCGCTTCGCGGTGTTCGGCTGCGGCAACCGGCAGTGGGCGCGGACATACCAGGCCATTCCCAAACGCGTCGACGCGGCGCTCGCCAAGGCGGGTGCGACACGGATCGCCGAGCGCGGAGAAGCCGATTCCGGCGGCGACTTCTTCGGTGCCTTCGACGAATGGTACGCCGTTCTCCTGCCGACGCTCGACAAGGCGCTGGGCAAGGCGGCAGCCGCTCCGCCGCCGGCGGCCGGATTGCAGGTCGAGTTCGTCAAGGCCGACCGCGAAAGCGCGCTGCGCCTCGGCGACCTGCAGCAGGGCATCGTCGTGGAGAACCGCGAGCTGGTCGACATGGGCGCACCCGGCGCGCGTTCCAAGCGGCACATCGAGCTCTCCTTGCCCGAGGGCATGACCTACCGCGCCGGCGACTATCTCGCCGTGCTGGCGCGCAACCCGGACGCGGCCGTCGATCGGGTGCTGCGCCGCTTCGGCATGGCGTCCGACGCGCTCGTGGTGCTTCGCCGCGAGGGCGGCGCGTCGAGCCTGCCGACGGGCCGGCCGATAAGCTGCGGCGAGCTGCTGGCCAACTATGTCGAGCTGGCGCAGCCCGCGACGCGCGCGCAGGTCGCGGCACTCGCCGTTGCCACGGCGTGCCCGCCGGAAAAGGCCGAGCTCGAGGCCATGGCGGGCGTGGCATACGACGAACGTGTGCTCGAGCCGCGCTGCAGCGTCATCGACCTGCTCGACCGCTTCCAGTCCTGCCCGCTGGGTTTCGGCCAGTATATCGACATGCTGCCGCCCATGCGGGCGCGGCAGTACTCGATCTCGTCGTCGCCGCTGTGGAACCCGGACCATGTCACCCTGACGGTGGCCGTCGTCGATGCGCCGGCGCTTTCCGGCGCCGGCCGCTTCCAGGGCGTCGCCTCGTCCTACCTGGCGCATCTGCAGCCGGGCGACCGCGTCTCGGTCGCCGTGCGGCCCTCCAACAGCCGCTTCCATCCACCGGCCGATCCCAGGACGCCGATCGTCATGATCTGTGCCGGCTCCGGCGTGGCGCCGTTCCGTGGCTTCTTGCAGGACCGCGCCGCCCAGAAAGAGGGCGGGCAGGAGGTCGGGCCGGCGCTGCTGTTCTTCGGCACCAACCATCCTGAGGTCGACTACCTCTATCGCGAGGAGTTCGCCCGCTGGCAGCAAGCTGGCCTGATGGAACTGTTGCCGGCGTTCGCCCAGAAGCCCGACGGCGAGGTGACGTTCGTGCAGCATCGGGTGTGGGCCGAGCGCGCGCGCGTCGGCGGGCTCTTCCGGCAGGGCGGCACCGTCTATGTTTGCGGCGCCGGCCGCTACATGGCGCCGGCCGTCCGCGAGACCCTGATCCGCATCTACCAGGAGGCATCGGGCGCCAGCACCGAAGACGCCCAGCACTGGGCCGACGTCATCGAGCACGAGCACGGCCGCTACGTGTCGGACGTCTTTGCCTGATCCACAACGCACCGGCTTTTCCTTGGCGAAAGCCGGCGGCGGGACCGTTACCATTGGCCCATGACGTCTGTCCTACTCGATCCGGGTGCCGTGCCGCTGGCCACATGGCGTGACATCTATCGCGGCGGCGCGGCGGTGGCGCTCGATCCTGCGAGCTACGGAGCGATCGACCGTTCGGCTCGGGCGGTGTCGGCAATCCTCGCCAAGGGCGAGCCGGTCTATGGCATCAACACCGGCTTCGGCAAGCTCGCCAGCGTGCGGATCGCCGCCGCCGACCTCGAGCGCCTGCAGCGCAATATCGTGCTGTCGCATGCCGCCGGCGTCGGTTCGCCGATGCCCGTGCCCGTCGTGCGGCTGATGCTGGCACTCAAGCTCGCGAGCCTCGCCCAAGGTGCCTCGGGCGTGCGGCGCGAGACCGTCACCCTGCTCGAGGCATTGCTGGCCAACGACCTGCTGCCCATCGTCCCGGCGCAAGGTTCGGTCGGCGCCTCGGGCGATCTCGCGCCACTCGCGCACATGACGGCGGCGATGATCGGCGTCGGCGCCTTCTTCGTCGACGGCGCGGCCGTGCCGGCCGAACGGGCGCTGGCCGAGGCCGGCCTGTCGCCGCTAGTGCTCGGCGCCAAGGAAGGGCTGGCGCTGCTGAACGGCACGCAGTTCTCGACGGCCTATGCGCTCGCCAGCCTGTTCGAGGCCGAGACGCTGTTCGGCTCAGCGCTAGTCACCGGGGCGCTCGCGACCGACGCGGCGCGCGGCTCCGACGCGCCGTTCGATCCGCGCATCCACGAGCTGCGCCGCCATGCCGGCCAGATCGATGCGGCTCGCGCGCTGCGCCGGCTGATGGAGGGATCGGCTATCCGCGTCTCGCATCTGGTGGGCGACGAACGGGTGCAGGATCCGTATTGCCTGCGCTGCCAGCCGCAGGTCATGGGCGCCGTGCTCGATCTCCTGCGGCATGCCGCGAAGACGCTTGCGACCGAGGCTAACGGCGTCACCGACAATCCCCTGATCTTCGCGGAGTCGGGCGAGGCGCTGTCGGGCGGGAACTTCCATGCCGAGCCGGTGGCTTTCGCTGCCGATATCCTGGCGCTGGCACTGTGCGAGATCGGCTCGCTGACTGAGCGCCGCATCGCCATGCTGGTCGATCCGGCCTTGTCCGGCCTGCCGGCCTTCCTGACGCCGCGTCCGGGCTTGAATTCGGGATTCATGATTCCGCAGGTGACGGCTGCGGCGCTGGTCGCCGAGAACAAGCAACGGGCCCATCCTGCCAGCATCGACTCCATCCCGACCTCGGCCAATC
>VGCQ01000325.1 GCA_016870055.1 Alphaproteobacteria bacterium
GGTTCGGGCGTCAGCACCGAGGCGAGCAGCGCCTTGGTGTAGGGGTGCTCGGGCCGGCTGAACAGGGTCTCGGTCGGGGCACGCTCGACGAAACGGCCGAGATACATCACCACCACCTCGCTCGCGACATGCTCGACCACGGCCAGGTTGTGGCTGATGAACAGGTAGGTGAGGCCAAGGTCGCGGCGCAACTCGGCGAGCAGGTTCAGGATCTGGGCTTGCACCGAGACGTCGAGTGCCGAGGTCGGCTCGTCGCACACCACGATGCGCGGTCGGAGCACCAGGGCGCGGGCGATGGCGACGCGCTGGCGCTGGCCGCCGGACAGCTCGCTCGGCAGGCGCCCGCCCATCTCGGTGGTGAGGCCGACGCGCTCTAGCATCCCGTCGACGCGCTTGGCGATGTCGCCGCGCTCGATATCGCCTTGAGCACGCAAGGGCATGGCGACGATGTCGCGCACGCGAGCCAGCGGGTTGAGCGAGGCGAAGGGGTCCTGGAACACCGGTTGGATCAACCGAGCACGCGCGCGGCGGTCCATGTCGACCACGCGCTGGCCTTCGACCGCGATATCGCCCGCAGTCGGCTCGAGCAAGCCGAGGATCAGTCGGGCCAACGTCGACTTCCCACAGCCCGACTCGCCCACGATGCCGAGAACGCCGCCCGGCTCGACGGAAAAGGAAACGTCGTCGACGGCGACCACCTGGCGGTCGGCGCCCAGCAACCCGCCCTTGACGCGGAAGGTCTTGCGCACCCCCTTGACCTCGATGGCGCTCATGCCGGCAACCGGCAGAGGAAATCGTGATCGGCCGTGGCGGCGTGACGCGGGATCGTCTTGGCGCAGGTCGCGTCGGCGAAGTCGCAGCGCTCGCGGAAGGCGCAACCCTGGAAGCCCGGCTCGATGCGCGGCACGGTACCGGGAATCGAGCCCAACGGCTGGTCGCGCTTGATGCGGCCGGGCACCGGCACGCAGCGCAGCAGGCCCTGCGTGTAGGGGTGCCTGGGATTGGCGAACAATTCGGTGGTCGGCGCACTTTCGACGACCTCGCCGGCATACATCACCGACACGCGGTGCGCGACGCGGGCCACGATGCCGAGATCGTGGGTGATCAACAGCATGCCGAGCCCGAGATCGCGCTGCAGGCTGGCGAGCAGGCGCAGGATCTGGGCCTGCACCGTGACGTCGAGCGCGGTGGTCGGCTCGTCGGCGATCAGGAGCTTGGGATCGCACATCAGCGCCATGGCGATCATGACGCGTTGCCGCAGGCCACCCGACAGCTGGTGCGGGAACTGGCCGAGCCTGAGCCCCGGCGCCGTGATGCCGACGCGGGCCAGCAGATCGGCGGCGCGGTCGGTGGCGGCGCGCTGGCTGGCTTTCTTGTGACGGCGCAACACTTCGGTCATCTGCGAGCCTACGGTGTAGGCGGGATTGAGGCTGGTCATCGGCTCCTGGAAGATCATGGCCATGGCGTTGCCGCGCAGATGCGCCATGCCTTGATCGCTGAGCCGGGTGAGGTCCTGGCCTTCGAAGGCCAGGCGTCTGGCCGAGCGCCGCGCGCCGCGCGCCAGCAGGTTCATGACGGCGAGCGCCGTCACCGACTTGCCGCATCCCGATTCGCCGACCAGGCAATGCGTCTCGCCGCGTTCGACGGTAAGCGCCGCGCCGCGTACCGCACCGGTGCGACCGAAGCTCACTTCGAGCTGCTCGACCTCGAGAAGCGCACTCATGGATCGGACCTGGCACCGAACAAGTCGCGCAGGCCATCGCCCAGGAGGTTGATGCCGAGCACCAGGACGAACAACGCGACTCCGGGGATCACGATCACCCATGGGCTGAAGAACATGTAGTCCTTGGCCTCGGCGATCATCAGGCCCCACGACGGCAGCGGCGGCGGCACGCCCAGTCCAAGGAACGACAGCGCCGCCTCGAGCAGGATGGCGAGCGCGATTTCGAGCGTGGCCACCACGACGAGATGGCTCGCGATGTTGGGCAGCACCTCGCCGAGCAGAATGCGGGCGCGCGAGCAGCCGGCGCACCAGGCGGCGGCGACGAAGTCGAGGTTGCGGACCTGCATGGTGGTCGAACGCGCCACCACCGCGAAACGATCCCACAGCAGCAAGCCGAGCGTCAGCACCAGCAAGGCCATCGAGCTGCCGAGTAGGCCGACCACGGCCAGCGCCACGAGAACGACAGGGATGGAAAGCCGCGTGGTGATGGCGAACAGCACGGCATCGTCGACCCGCCCGCCTAGAAAGCCGCCCAGCACGCCGAGCGTGATGCCGATCAGGCCCGACACGATGGTCACGGTGATGCCGATCAGCATGGAGATGCGGCAGCCCCAGATCAGGCGCGAGAGGTAGTCGCGGCCGAGCTGGTCGGTGCCCAGCAGATGGTCGGGATTGGTGCCGGCCATCCAGAACGGCGGCAGCAGGCGCTTGGAGAGGTCCTGAGTGAAGGGATCATGCGGCACGATCAACGGCGCGAAGATCGCGCAGACCGTGGCGACCCCGACGATCGCCGCACCGATCCAGGTGCCGGCGCTCCGCCAGCCGCGCCTGGGGCCGGTAATGACCGAGACGGTGCTCATCGCCCGCCGCTCGTCATGGGCCGCGCAGCCGGGGGTCGAGCACGGCGTTCATGAGGTCGGCCAGCATGGTCAGCGCGACGTAGATCACGGCCAGCACCAGCACCACGGCCTGCACCACCGGGAAGTCGTTCTTGCCGATCGACTCCCAGGCGAGGAAACCGACGCCGTGCAGGGCGAACACCTGTTCGATCACGATCGAGCCGCCCAGCATGAAGCCGAGCTGCACGGCGGCGATCGCCACCACCGGGATGGCGGCGTTGCGCAACGCGTGTTTCAGCAGGATCGCCGCGCGCGACAGGCCTTTGGCTCGTGCCGTGCGGATATAGTCGGAGCCCAGCGCCTGGATCATGCCGGCGCGGGTCAGCCGCGTCAGGGCGGGGATGGCGGAGAAGGCGAGGACGATGCCCGGCATCACGTAGTGTTGCCACGAGCCGGTGCCGGAGATCGGCAGCCAGCCGAGCTGAAGGCCGAGGGTGATCATGAGCAGCAGCCCCAGCCAGAAGGACGGCATGGCCTGGCCGATCAGCGCCACCAGCTGCACGCCGCGATCGAGCGAGGTGTTCTCGCGCACCGCGGCCAGGATGCCGAGCGGCAGGGAGACCACGAGCGCGATCACCAGGCCGGTCAGGCCGAGCGTGAAGGTCACCGGCATGCGCTCGGCGATCAGGTCGGCGACACGCTTCTTGAAGAAGTAGCTGTCGCCCAGGTCGCCGGTGGCGGCGCGACCGACCCAATCGAAGAATTGCACGCTGAGTGGCTTGTCGAGACCGTAGGCTTTACGCACGATCTCGACGTCGGCTTGCGTGGCATTGGGGCCGGCGATCGAGATCGCCAGGTCGCCCGACAGGCGCGTCAGCGCGAAGGCCAGCACCATGACGGTCGCCGCGACCAGGATGGCAACGATCAGGCGGCGGGCGAAGAACTGCAGCATGGCCGGGGCGAGCTTAGTGCGAAACCGCGGCGCGCGCGAGAATCTCGCAGCGCCCATGTCGACGATTCGTCCACCTCCGCCCTCTTGGCGGACGCGCTCGCGTCCTATAAGGGGGACTGATGCCGGTGTTCAACAACCCGCGGCCGACGCCCTGCTTCGGCATCGCGCCGACACTCGAGGACATCGAGGCGATCGCCGCCGAGGCGTTGGCCACGATTCCCGAGGAGTTCCGCCGGCATGTCGGCAACGTGCGCATCCAGGTCGACGACTTTCCGTCCGACGAGATCGAGAAGCAGATGGAGCTCGAGACGCCGTTCGATCTGCTCGGTCTCTATCAGGGCGTGTCGATGATGGAGCGCGGGGCCGGCCATGTCGCCAACGACATCGACCGCATCTTCCTCTATCGCCGTCCGATCCTCGACTACTGGTGCGAATCGGGCGAGGACCTGCCGCACATCGTTCGTCACGTGCTGATTCACGAGATCGGCCACCATTTCGGGCTGAGCGACGACGACATGGAAGCGATCGAGGCTCGCGCCGAGGAAGAATCCCGCCGCGCCCAACCGGGCGGTTAGACCGGCGCCTCCCGCCGCACCGCCGGTGCGCGATAGCGACCCTCGATCAAGGCCTCGTCGGGCTCGTAGGCCCGCAGCACCAGCCGCATCGGTCCAGCCGGCGCGGGCAGCCAGTTGGCGGCGTGCTCGCCGTGTGGCCGATCGCGCTGCAGGTAGAGCGTGAGCGAGGCGTCGGCCGCCGTCACCAGTCCCGGAGTGCGATCGCCGATCGAGTAGCGGCCGATCGGATTGTCGACGAAAAACGCCCGACCTTCGGCCGTCACCTGGTACATGGCGAGCGACCAGAAAGCGCGAGCCGGCGGCAGGCCGCCGGGCGGGAAGGTGACGCGGTAGGCGTTGACGCCCGACAATGGCTGACCGGCCTGATCGGCGCTGCCGGTCACGTAGACCGCCTCGGCAGGCTCCAGCGCGCCGAGCCCCGTCAGTGCGACATGGGCACGATAGAGATAGTCGTCGCCGAAATTGCCGAGATGGCGCTCGCCGTAGGTCCAGCCGTCGATCGTCCGGCCGTAACGGCTGGACGCGGCGCGGATCTCGGCGCGACCCAGCTCGATGCCGGCCAGGATCGCCCGCCGCTCCGCTTCGGCGAGGGCGCGGGTGTCGAACTTGCGGCCCGGCCTGAGCTTCAGCGGCGCCAGGGTCTCGAACACCGCGCGGTCGCGCTCGCCGAGCGGGCTCTCGCCCAGCGCCCGCATGGTCACCTCGAAGATGTCGAAAGGATCGGAGGCGTTGAGGGCCGGCCAGTCGGCGATCGGCTCGGTTGGCGCCACGGTGCGTTGGCGCATCAGTTCACGCGTCTCGAGGATGCGTCGCTCGTTGCGCATGTCGGGTGTCTCGAGCAGCGCGCGCGCCTGCAGGATGCGCGCACGGTCGAGCTCGTCGGGCCCGTCGACCAGGATGCGACCGAGCAGCCAGACCGAGTTGGTGGGTGCCCGTACCAGCTTCACCTCCGACGGCGCATCGCCGGACCAGGCGGGTCCCACGACCATGTGGGTCGGCGGGTCGCCGCCGTACAGGCGGTGACTGGCATAGGCGACGTTGTTGGTGAAGAGATCGATGAAGGCATAGCTGTAGTAGAGCGAGCCGACCGGCGGCACGGTAAGGAACATCGGCTCGGTCGACAGCTCGAGCCAGGCCGAGGAGTAGAGCGTATCGTTGTTGGGCGTGGTGACGGCCCGGGCACGATGGTCGGCGAGCTGGGCGATGTGGCGGAAGCGGTTCAGCCGCTGGCGGAGCGGGTTGGCCTCGTTGGCCGTGGCCTGCCAACGCGTGCGGTACATCTCGTAGACCGGGAAGAGGTAGATCGTGGCGCGCCGGGCGAGGTCGCGCAGCTGGCCGGCAGTGGTCTCCTGGGCGTGCAGCATGGCCGGCGCCGGCAGCGACGCGCCGACCGCGCCGGCAAGCAGGGACCGCCGCGCGATCCTCATGCCGCGCGCTCGCGCACGGCGCGGCGTCGG
>VGCQ01000326.1 GCA_016870055.1 Alphaproteobacteria bacterium
AGCAACGCATCGATGTCTCCGAGGCCATGATCCATGTCGCCCTCGGAAGCCTCTTGCTCCGAAGAATCAGCCATTGAGCCAATTCTCAAACGGACTCTGAGCTTCGCCCGCCCGGTCAGGACGTGGGCGGCCTCGGTGCCCGGGTAGACAACGCGAAACTTCGAAGGCGGGCACTCCCAAACGCCGACGCTGTAGATGACCTGCCCCGCATAGGTGGTCCAGGAGCGATGTTAGTGTAGGGGCTCGCTCGCTGCCAAGCTGGTCGGGAGGCGAAGCGTAGCGGAGCCGGACGACCAGCTTGGCGGGACGAGTGCTTCTGGTGCCGGCGGTCGATAACCGAGGCTGCTGTGAGGCCGCTCGGTGTTGTAGTGCCGGCGCCAGGCCTCGATCAGCACCTTGGCTTCGGCCAGGGTGTAGAAGATCTCGCCGTTCAGCAGTTCGTCTCTGAGCTTTCCGTTGAAGGACTCGTTATCGCCGTTCTCCCAGGGGCTGGCTTTCTCGATGAAGAGGGTTGTCACGCCGAGCCGGCCGGGCCAGGCCGTGACCGCGTTGGCGATGAACTCGGGACCCTGGTCGGAGCGGATATGCTCCGGTGGCCCCCGCTCAACGAACAGGTCCGTCAGGGTGGCCAGGACTTCGTCGCTGGCGAGCTTCCTGGCCACGGTGATGGCCATGCACTCGCGGGTGAACTCGTCGATCACGGTCAGCATCCTGATCTTCCTCCCATCATGGGTGCGGTCCTCGACGAAGTCGTAGGCCCAGACATGGCGCGGCCGCTCTGGCCGAAGCCGGATGCACGAGCCGTCGTTGAGCCACAGACGTCCGCGCCGAGGTTGCCGTTGGGGAACCTTCAGCCCCTCCCGCCGCCAGATCCGCTCGACCCGCTTGGCGTTCACGTGCCAGCCAGTGCGACGCAGCAGCGCCGTGATCCGCCGGTAGCCGTAGCGGCCATACCGCTTGGCCAGCTCGACGGTGGCGGCCGTCAACGCCGCCTCGTCTTCCGCCGGTCGCGGCATCTTGCGCTGGGTCGAGCGGTGTTGACGGAGCACCGAGCACGCACGACGCTCAGACACCCTCAGAGTGCCCGTAACGTGCTCGACCGCAGCCCGGCGACGGGCGGGGCTCAGAAGTTTCCCCGGGCAGCCTCAGCCAGGATCAGCTTGTCCAGCGTCAGATCGGCGACGGCTTTACGCAGCCGGCCATTCTCGCGCTCGAGCTCCTTCAGCCGACGGGACTGATCCATCTTCAGGCCGCCGTACTCCTTGCGCCATCGGTAGTAGCTCTGCTCCGTCACCCCGATCGCCCGCGCCGCTTCGCCGACGCTGCGCCCCTGAGCGATCAGAACCTCCGCCTCACGCAACTTCCCGATGATCTCTTCGGCCGTGTGCCGCTTCCGCGCCATAACCATCTCCCTTCCAGGTCCAATCGAACTTACGCCCTGGACCACTTGAAGGGGGGAGGGTCAGAACGACGAACCGTTCGTCGCTTGGACGAACATGGACATCGAGGGTGCCGGCGCTGACATCGATGCCGACAAAGTGGACGAGTGACGATACGCTTTGCATGGACCCATCCTTGCTGATGCGGGCTCACGTGGCCCAGGCGACTGTTCGGGTTCAGTGTGCAAAGCGGGCGGGTACCCAAGCTGCCCCACGGTCTCTGATACCAAAGGTCAATCGGGATCCCGCCCGCGGCGCGCCTGCCCTATCAGGGGGCGCGCGCCGCTCTCATAAACCGCCAACTCACCGACGGTTCAAAGATACAAGGTCAAAGCTGATTTAGCCGGACACTCATTCCACCACTATCAAGTCCTTAGGCAGCCTGTTGTTGAACTGGACGTCATCGCCCTCGAACACCAGAGTGTCGATCAGCAGTGACATGCCGGCGGCGTGGGGCAAGTAAAAGTCGCTTTCGTAGTTCACGACCATCCCGGACTCGAAGATCTTGGCACCATTGTCCACGTCGACGTCGTATGACCAAGGGCCGACCCAACTAGGCGGGAAGGCACAGCCGAGTTCGTAACCGCCGGTCCACCACTGGTCGCCCCACAGGCCGGCCTCCTTGTAGTAGGCCTTCAGAGCGTCGCAGGCTTCCTGCACGGGTCTGCCCACCTTGGCGTGCGTCAGGAGGATGTCGAAGGAGCGCGCAGACTTCTCGATTACCGCTGCGACCTGCGGCAACGGCGCGCCGATCGAAAAGCTCCGGGAACAGTCGGAGTGATACCGATTGTAGACCGCGCACACATCGACATTCACGATGTCGCCGCGGCAAATCACGCGGCGAGAGGGCAGTGAGTGCGGAACGGCGCTCTTCGGGCCCGCGTCCACGGGCAGGGTGATGCTTGGGTTCTCACCGCCGGCCTGCGCCACGGCGCGCATGACCTCTCCCCAGACTTCGATTTCGGTAACTCCGGGCCTCATGGCACGGCGCGCAGCCTCGAGTCCCACTTCGGCAATACGTCCCGCCGTACGCGTGAAAGCCAGCTCCTGCGGCGACTTGATGTGGCGCACGTGGTTGACGATGGCGGTCGCGTCCACCGTCCGACCGATCCCCGCTGCTTCCATTTTTGTCTGGAACTGTTCGCTGATCGCGCGCGGCGGCCTGCTGGAGTACATCTCCAGGCCGAGCACACCCTTCGTCCAGCCCTCACGCTTGAGTTGATCGACCACAAAGTCCATTAGCGCCATGTCGCGGCGATCGAGGATGCGGACGTCCCGCGTCACCGTTGTGTACCGGCAAAGGCTTTTCTCCCCTTCACTGTCGAAGAGGATTGGCTCCTCGTGATCGACGTGGACGGCGATCCCGCCTATGGGTACCCAGTTCTCAAGGACCTGCGTCTGGTACCAAAGCGCCTGATATCCACTCAGGTAGAAGAGACTTTCCGGGCTGGCGGCGTAGAGCAGGTCGATGCCCGCCCGGTGCATGGCGGCGCGAACCTTTTCGAGACGGGACCGATACTCGATAGGAGCGAACACGGTGTTGGGCTCGGGGCAGACGAACTCGACGACGATTTCGCAATTGTTCATGACGGTGCTTCTCCCTGATCGTGTGGATGATCAAACTGCGAACCGGGCGGACGCCTCGCGCCGCACCGACGACTCCAAGGACCCCGAATCCAGGCACGGTGGATCGTGCCGGCTAGACCCTCACGGAGAAAGAGGACGGCGAAGATGATGAGGCAGCCGAAGCCGATCAATCGCAGATAACCTGTGTCGCGCAGCAACTCGTTCGCTGCGGTCACAAGCGGCGCGCTCCAAACCACACCAGGAAAACGCCCTATCCCGCCGATGATCATCATGCCGAACACCAGAAGGAACGTGTCGAGTCCCAAGATCTTGGGAGAAACCGACGAGACATAATGGGCGTAGAACGCACCGGAAACGCCAGTGAGGGTACCTGCACCTACAAGCACGAGAAGGCGATTGCGAAAATGCATGGATGCCAAGGGATTGGGCGAGCATGGGCGAATCGCGCAATGCCGTGAACGCGGACCCGAGAGGGGAAGCGGTCAGCCGAGAGATCAGGAGGACTGTCAGTGCCGCCAGAGTCCATGCGGTGTAGTACCAGGCGACAGTATCGGTTGGTCCGAGGGTCAATGGGCCCAAGGCGATCGAGGGGATCGACCAGATGCCCTGGGAGCCGCCCGTTCCGAATTCGCGACCCGCAACCAGCATCGGTGCAAGGGTGAAATGAATCGCGAATGACACAAGGGCGAAGTAGATCGCCGAAAGGCGCAGCGTTGCCAAGCCGGTGCCCATAGCTAACGCCGCGGCGGCTATCCCGCCAGCCGCGACCCCGAGAAGCGGTGGAACTCCATACTGAATCGTCAGAATCCCCGTCGCGTAGGCACCGACGGCGAACATGGCCATCTGCCCGTACGACACAACGCCGGCATGGCCGAGCAGCACGTCCCAGCACGCCGCAACCACGGTCCAGATGAACCCCATGATGAGAATGTGCAAGAGGAACGGATCGTCCGGCCAGGCCTGCGGTACGACGAGCAACGCGAGGTAAAAGATGCCAACGACGCGGACTTGCCCGGCCACGCCTTACGCCCCCCGGCTGACGGATCGGCTGGGCAACAGCCCATGCGGCCGAAACGAGACGATCAGGAGAAAGAGTCCAAGCCAGAAGACGTAGACCCACAGATAGCCAAACTGCCAGCCGACCAGAGCCTCCAAGAGTCCCAACAGAAGCGCCGCATGAAGTACACCGACCACATTTCCCATTCCGGCGAAGGAAACGACGACGAAGGCTTTGATGAGGACCTGCCACCCGAACTCCACGCTGACAGAAACTAGGGGCAGAACCAACAGGGCGGCGACTCCGAATCGCCGGGGGCCCGAAAGCCCCCGGCCCGGGCCAGGGTTCCTAGGACCCGGCCTTCACTTCTTCGAACATCGCGATGTACTTCTCGCGGGTCTCGGGCTCGATCGATTCGATGAACACCCCGCCGGAAAGGAACGTCTGCACGTCCCTCGAGATGCCGACGCTCTCGAACACCGAGGGGTCGACCATGTCGTAGGCCTTCAGGTTGGAATGGCCGAAGCCCCAGAAGGTCATCTCGTACGCGCCGGACTCGGCCGAGGCGAACGAGTCGATGATGTCGTAGGCCGCCTGCTCGTCGCCGGGGCCGTCCTTGATCTTCACCATGCCGCAGACCCAGGTGAGGATGCCTTCTTTCGGCTGCATCATGCGGACGTCCAGCCCCTGCTCGCGCAACCGCTTGATCGAGGAGTTCCACCCATAGGACGCGACGAGTTCGCCGGAGGCGAGCGCCTGATCGACGCCCGCGATGTCTGTCCAGTAGAACCGCAGCAGCGGCCGCTGCTGCTCCAGGAGCGCGCGGGCCTCGGCGAGCTGCTCGTCGTTCATGGCGTAGACCGCGTCGCGGTAGCCGGCGACCAGGCCGGCCACGGCGACGGCGCCGTCCACCGAATCGAACATGCCGAGCCGCCCGGCATAGCGCTCGTCCCACAGGATCTTCCAGGTCTGGTCCGTCTGGTAGACCGGGTCCACCAGGTCGGCCCGGTAGATGACCGACGAGTTGCCCCAGTCGATCGGGATGAAGAAGATCCCTCCCTCGGTGTTCATGCCGCGCAGGTCCTTGAGCGCGGGCACCAGGTCGGGCCAGTTGGTCAGACGGTTCACGTCGATCGGTTGCAGCAGACCGGCGTCGCGCCAGCGCGGCACGCTGTTGGAGCAAGGTGAAGCCGTATCGGGACGGAAGCCCGACCGCATCTTCTGCAAGGCCTCCTCCTCCTCGCCGAAGATCGCGTAGCTCGGCAGGCCGCCGTGCTTCTGCTGGTAGAGTGTCATGAAGTTCGGATCGTCATAGCCTGCCCAGGTGAAATGGGTGGCGAGACCTTCGCCCTCGGCACGGGCCGACCTGGCGACAACGGGAACCGTGACGACCGCGAGTCCGGCGGCGGCGAGTCGCTTCGCGACATCACGCCGGGTCGCGGCGGCCGCGAGCGGTAAGCGGGGGCTGGACGACATGGGCTCCTCCCAGAACCGTTGGTCGAACA
>VGCQ01000327.1 GCA_016870055.1 Alphaproteobacteria bacterium
CAAGGCACCGGGCCAGTCGCTCGTGTTCGGCACCGTCGTCACGGGATTGACCGTCGCCTTGTCGTGGGCTTTCACCCACACCGTGTTCGCACTGCACTATGCCAACGTCTACTACCGGCCCGATGACGACGGGCCGGGCGGACTTGCCTTCCCAGGCAAGCGGCCGCCCGACTATCGCGACTTCCTTTACTACGCGTTCGTCATCGGCTGCGCCTCGCAGACCGGCGACGTTGCGACCGTGTCGCCGGCGATGCGGTATCTCACCATGGTGCACGGCATCGTGTCCTTCGCCTTCAATACCGCCATCCTGGCGCTGACCATCAATGTCGGCGCGAGCCTACTGTCCTGAGCCGCGATGCCGCCCCGCAATCTCCTGGTCGATGGTCTCACCCTGCTGCTGTTCCTTGCGCTCTGCCTCGGTATCGGCGCGCTGGGTGCCCAGGTGACGGCGACCAGCGTCGGCACTTGGTATGCCGATTTGACCAAGCCACCCTTCAACCCGCCCAACGCGGTGTTCGGGCCAGTGTGGACGGCGCTCTATGTCCTGATGGCGGTCGCTGCTTGGCGCGTCTGGCGCGCCGCCAGTCGCGACGCGACCCGTGGCCCGCTCACGTTGTTTGCCCTACAGCTTGCGGTCAATCTCGGCTGGAGCGTGGTGTTCTTCGGTCTGCAGAAGATCGGCGCGGCGGTCGCCACCATCGTCGTGCTCGATGTTGCCGTCGCGGTGACGACACTTGCCTTCCGCATGGTCGACCGCATCGCGGCCCTGTTGATGGTCCCCTACCTGGCATGGATCGCCTTCGCCACCGTGCTCAACATCTCAATCTGGTGGCTCAACCTCGCCTCTTGACCGGCCGGAGGAAACGTCGCCTCAGTGCTCTTCTTGCTTGTGATGCGCGGCGTCATGTCCACTCATGTCGGCGCCGTCCTTCGCCCTGAGTTCCAAGAAGACGACGGCCGACAGGATCGTCAGCCCGCCCAACGCCAGGAAGGCCTGCTGCACGCCATGTACCATCGCGGCCGGATGTGAGTGAAGCTGCGGCGGCACGAACACAGCGGCGATCAGAGCGGCGCCGGCCACGCCGAAACTGATGGCGAGTTGCTGGCCGGTGGCGGCGATGGTGCTGGCGCCGCTGGTCTGAGAGCCCGACACGTCGGCGTAGACCAGCGTGTTCATGGCCGAGTACTGCATCGAGGTGAAGAAGCCCAGCACGAAAGCCTGCAGGACTATTCTCCACAGCGGCGTGTCGAGGCCCACCGTGGCGAACGACATGATCATCAGCCCGGCAAGAATGGTATTGCCCACCAGCACGGTGCGATAGCCGAGTCTCGCAAGGATGGTCGGCACCAGGGTCTTCAGCCCGATCGACGCGACGGCTTGGGGGAGCACCAGGAGGCCCGACTGCACGGGGGTCATGCCGAGCCCGACCTGGTAGAGCAGGGGAAACAGAAACGGGATGCCGCCCAATCCCAACCGCGTGAAAAAGCCGCCGCTTACCGCCGCGCGGAAGGTGCGAATGCGGAAGAGACCGAGCTCCAGCAACGGGGACGCCGTCAATGAGGCTCGGACGCCGTAGCCTGCGAGCAGGAGGGCGGCGAGGACGGTCAACGCCAGGATCTCGAACGGCGCCAGCCTATGCTCGCCGAACACTTCCAAAACGTAGGAGAGCAGCGAAATGCCGCCGCCGAACAGTATCAGGCCGGCGAAATCGAGCCGTTGGGTCTTCACCTCGCGATAGTCGGGAAGGTAACGGCTGATGTAGTACAGGCCGAGCAGGCCGACCGGAACGTTGACATAGAACACGCCGCGCCAGTCGAAGTAGACCACGATCAGGCCACCGGCGACCGGACCGATCATCGGCCCGACAAGGCTGGGCACGGCGACAAAGCTCATGGCCTTCACCAAGTCGGACTTGTCGAAGGTGCGGGCCAGCGTCATGCGGCCGACCGGCATCATCATGGCACCCCCCATGCCTTGCAGCACGCGACAGACCACCAGCATCTCGAGACTGGTCGACAGTCCGCACAACACCGAGCCCAGGGTGAACAGGCCGATCGCGGCCGCGAAAACACGCCGCGTGCCGAAGCGGTCGGCCATCCAACCGCTGACCGGGATGAAGACCGCTAGGCTCAACGTGTAGCTCGCCAGTACGGATTTCACGTCGAGCGGAGTCACGTGCATGGCTTGTGAGATCGCCGGCACCGCTGTGTTGAGGATTGTCGTGTCGAGCGTCTGCATGAAGAAGGCCACGGCAACCAACCACGGTAGCAACCGCTTGACGGCATCGTCTGATGGGTCGGCGATCGTCGTCACGGTCGGTCAGCCGGTGTGGCGTCGATGCCAAAGGAGCATGCGGTGACTTTGCCTCCGTTGCTGCGCGATGTGCAACGGTCATCGGCGCGACGATCGTTTTCTGCTATCGGTGGGCGTTCCTTGACGAGGAGGAGAAATGCGCCGTCGGTCTTTTGTCAGTGGTGGCGTCGCAATGCTCGGGACGTCGGGCGGTGCGGCATGGGCGCAGGGCGATCCTCTGCCGTCATGGAACGCCGGGCCGGCCAAGCAGTCGATTGTCGACTTCGTCGCGCGCACGACCACGTTCGGCAGCCGAGATTGGGTGCCGGTGCCCGAACGCATCGCCACGTTCGACAATGACGGCACGCTGTGGACCGAGCAGCCGCTGTACGTCCAGAACGCCTTCATCGTCGACCGCGTCAGGTCGATGGTGGCACGCCACCCGGAATGGCGGACGAGGGAGCCGTTCCGATTGGCGTTGACCGGCGATCACAGCCAGCTCGCGTCCATGGGCGAAAAGGAGCTTCTCGAGATCATGGTGGCAAGCCATGCCGGGCTCACCACCGACGAATTCAGCCGCATCGTGCTCGACTGGCTTGCCGTCGCTCGCCATCCCCGTTTCAAAAGTCCCTACACCGATCTCGTCTATCAGCCGATGCTCGAACTGCTGGCGTACTTGCGGGCCAACCAGTTCAAGACGTTCATTGTCTCCGGTGGTCCGATCGAATTCATGCGGCCGTGGGCTGAACGCGTCTATGGCATTCCGCCGGAGCAGGTGGTGGGCGCCGCCGGGGTGACCAAGTACGCGATGCCGACGCCCGACCGGCCGGTGCTCCGCATGGAGGCCCAGGTGGCATTCAACGATATCTTCGCGGGCAAGGTCGAAGGCATCGGCCGCTCCATCGGGAGGCGTCCGGTCTTGGCGTTCGGCAACTCCGACGGCGACCAACAGATGCTGGAATGGACGGCGGCCGGTTCGGGTGCGCGTTTCATGGGATTGGTGCATCACACCGACGCGGTGCGCGAATATGCCTACGATCGCAACTCGCCGATCGGCCAACTCGACAAGGCGTGGGACGAGGCGATCCGCCGCAGCTGTTTGGTCGTCGACATGAAGCACGATTGGAAGGTGATCTATCCATTCGAGCTGAAATGATGTCGATACGACGCCTGACCGAAGCGGCGGTGTTCTCGTGGTTGATCGCCTTTCATCAAGCGGCTGCTCAGGCCCCATCGGCCCGGCAGCTGGCCAATCCCGCTTCGATCCGCTGTGCCGAGCAGGGCGGCATGGTGCGGATCGAAACGCGGCCCAATGGCGGGCAGTACGGCGTCTGTTTCTTTGCCGACAACCGCCAGTGCGAGGAGTGGGCGATGTTCCGCGGCGACTGTCCGACGGGTGGCCTGCGCGTCGCCGGCTTCGTCACAAGCGCGGCGCGTTACTGCGCCATCACCGGAGGACTCTACGCAGTGACCGCCAACAGCGGCCGCGCCGACGAGCAGGGCAACTGTTCCCTGCTCAGCGGCAAAGTCTGCGATGCCGGCGACTACTTCGCAGGCACCTGCGGCCGCTGAGCCGCTACGCGGCCTTCTTGCGATTGGCCTCGAGGCGGCGGTCGACCAGGGCCACGCCCTTGTCGATCTCGGGATGGCTGAGGCCCTTGCTGCGGGCGATGAGTTGCACCAGCTTGTCGGCGCGCTCGATGTTGGGCACGCCGTTGTTCAACGCCCGCGCCGCAGAGGCTGGCCGGGTTAGACTCTGGGCCGCTGCGGCGTACTTCTCGAATGGCACCAAGTCTGCAGGGTCTGCGCCAAGCTTGACACAGAGGTCGATTACAAAATTGTAGACCGAGCGCGAGGTCGCGATGTCTGTGTGCACAGCCTCCTGAGCAGTGCGCATGCCGTCCGGCGTGACGCAGCGGTAGTTGCCGGCTAGAAGCATCGCCCACTTGGCGAGCGGCACGAACACCGAGTCATAGACCTTGAGCTTGACTGGCAGCTCGGTCTTGCCTTCCGGGGTGTCGTAGCGGACGGCCTCGATGTCCGCCTCGAGCTGGCGGAGGATGGCGGTCGCCTTGTCGTCCTTGAACTTGGCGACCTTGAAGTTGGTGGGCAGCGTCACCTGTAGAACGTTGATCTTCTCCTCCGGTGGCCGGATGGCCTGGGGGTCGGGGCTGTTCAGCGTGATGCGCTCGGGATCGAAGCTGTCCCATACCGAAGCATCGGTGTAGGCGGGCTTGAGCTGGTCGCAATCCAATCCGGGTATGCGTCGCAGGTAGGCAAGTGGCGGCATGTTCATGATCGACATGCAGGGCACACGCGACTTGCCGACCGCGTCCAAGAGTTCGCGTACGCCGGGCGAGCGATACTGCGGTTCCTGCATGGCCAGCCCGATCAGATCATAGGCAGAGGGGTCGACGCCTGCCGTGCCGCCAGCTGTCACCTTGCCAGGCAACTTGCGCGAATCGAGTTCGACCTGGTCCTTGCGTCCGCGGACCGGCAAGCGGACTCGGAAGCCTTCCTGGTTGACCAGATCGGCTTCGGCCGGCAGGCAGATGAGGTGGACAGAATGGCCGCCGAACAGCATCTTCGAGGCCAGCAACGACCCGTAGGACGCTCCCAAAAGCAGGATCTTGTAAGCCATTGTCGGTCTCCCTCGCCGTTTTGTCGGGCTTCGCCCTTTGCGTTGCTGCCCTAGCTTCCTCCGCCGGGTGGGCCGCCGTCAAACGTGATACCCGGCGGAGCGTCCAGGCCTCTTTCGGCGGACGAAAGTGAAGGTCCGCCGATCCACTCGCGCCATGCTTTTCTTGGCGGCGTGCGCGCTGGCGGTTCTGACGCTTGCCCTTGCGTGGCGGTACAGCCCGTTGCCGGAGCTTGCGACGGCCGAGCGTATTCGCGGTGTGCTGGTCGAAGTCCGCGAAGCACCTTGGGCGATCATCGTGGTCGTCGCCATCTTCGTGCTGGGTGCCGTCGTGGTGGTGCCGGTCAACATGCTGGTGCTGGTCACGGCTGCCGTGTTCGGCCCATGGCTCGGAATCCTTTATGGCGGGGCCGGTACGGTCGTGAGCGGTGTGGCGATGTTCCTCGTCGGCGCCGTCGTGGGCCGCGAGGCGCTGGAGCGGCTTGCCGGTGAACGTTTTCGCCGTCCGCTCTCGATCCTGAGGCGACAGGGGTTCCTGACGGTTCTGACCTTCCGATTGCTGCCGGTGGTGCCG